>NZ_RZQA01000689.1:0-3586 GCF_004022915.1 Mesorhizobium sp. M7A.F.Ca.US.006.04.2.1 | reverse complement strand
TCCCCATCCTGTTCTATCGCTCGATGCTGCTGGCCGCCGATGTCGCGCCCATCGATGCGCTTGTTGAAGCGCTGCGGCAGCGCGGCATCGACCCAGTCCCGATCTTCGTCTCCAGCCTCAAGGACCCGGCATCCCTGGCATTCGTGCAAACAGCACTGACGGCGCTGAAGCCCGCCGCCATCATCACCGCGACCGCTTTCGCCTCAGGCGCCGAACCCGGCATCGAAACGCTGTTCGACCGCGCCGGCGTGCCTGTCTTCCAGGTCATCGTCGCCACCACCCGCCGCGACATCTGGCAAAACAACCAGCGTGGCCTGGCACCCGCCGACCTCGCCATGCATGTCGTGCTGCCCGAACTCGACGGCCGCGTCCTCGCCGGCGCCATTTCCTTCAAGGGCGAGACCGAGACCGATCCCGCGCTTGGCCACCGCGCCTTCGCCAACCGGCCGGAACCGGATCGCGTGGCGCAGGTCGCTGACCGCGTCGCGGCCTTCATCAAGTTGCAGGAGACACCCCGCGCCGGGCGCAAGCTGGCGATCCTGATCCCGGATTATCCCAGTGCCCCTGGTCGAACCGGCTATGCCGTGGGCCTCGACGTGCCGTCCAGCGTGCTCGCCATGCTGCATGACCTGAAGGAGCAGGGCTATGTGATTGAGGGGATTCCGCAGACGCCGCGTGGGTTGCTGGATTTGCTGGAAGCCAGCGATACTGGATTGGCCTTAGATAACTACATTGCCTTCTCGACGGAGTTGCCGACTGCGGCAATCACTGCGGTCGAAGCCGCTTGGGGCAAAGCGGAAGACGAAACAGGTTTGCGCGGAAGCTTCCCCTTCCGCGCCGCCACCTTCGGCAACGTCACCATCGCCCTCGCCCCCGACCGCGGCCGCTCCGTCGACCGCCGCGCCGACTACCACGACCCGACGCTGCCCCCGCGCCATGCGCTGATCGCCTTCGGCCTCTGGCTGCGCAAGTCGCTCGGCGTCCACGCGCTGGTCCATGTCGGCGCCCATGGCACGCTTGAATGGCTGCCGGGCAAAACCGTTGCTCTGTCGGAAAACTGCTTTCCGGAGATCGTCACCGGTCCCCTGCCCGTCATCTATCCCTTCATCGTCTCCAACCCGGGCGAAGCGGCGCAGGCCAAGCGGCGCATTGCCGCCGTCACCCTTGGCCATTTGCCGCCACCGCTGACCGGCGCCGGGCTGAACGAAAACCAGCACAAGCTCGAGCGGCTGGTCGATGAATATGCCCAGGCCGACGGGCTCGACCGTCGCCGCCGTGACCGACTGGCGAAACTGATCGTCGACACCGCGCAAAAAACCGGTCTCGCCTCCGAAGCCGGCGTCGCCACGACCGACGCGCCGGACGAGGCGCTGCGCCGCATCGACGCCTGGCTTTGCGATCTCAAGGATTTCGCCATCAAGGACGGGCTGCATATCTATGGCCGCGCTCCGGAGGATGAGCCCGACGCCATGCGCCGCCAGAGCGCTGAAGCCGAGAAGGCGGCGCTGCTTGCCGCGCTCGATGGCGGCCACGTCAAGGCCGGTCCGGCCGGCGCGCCTGCGCGCGGCCGCTCGGACGTCTTGCCCACCGGCCGCAATTTGTTCACCTCGGACCCGCGCACCATGCCGACGCCGACCGCCTATGATTTGGGCAGGGCAGCGGCGGAGGAAGTCGTGCGCGGCTACATGCAGTCGCATGGCGACTGGCCACGCTCGCTGGTCATCGATCTCTGGGGCTCGGCATCGCTGCGCACCGGCGGCGAGGAGATCGCTCAAGGCCTGGCGCTGATGGGCTGCCGGCCGCAATGGGATTTGGCCACCGGCCGCATCACCGGCATCGAAGTGCTGCCGCCGGCCACGCTCGGAAGGCCACGCGTCGATGTCACATGGCGCATATCAGGCCTGTTCCGCGACATGTTCCCGACCCAAATCGCGCTGATCGATGCCGCAGCCAACGCGGTTGCCGCGCGCGACGAGGACGATTCGGAAAACCCGCTCGCGGCCAAAACCCGCGCCGACGGCAAGATCAGCCCGCGCATTTTCGGCACCTCGCCCGGCACCTATGGCGCCGGCGTCGAGGATCTCATGTCCTCCGGCGACTGGAGCGCGCGCGACGAAATCGGCCGCGCCTATCTCGACGCTACATCGCACGCCTATGGCGGCGCCGGGGGCGAAGGCATCTCCGCGCCCGGCGTTTTCGAGGGCCGCATCGCCGAAGCCGATCTTCTCGTCCACACCGGCGACGACCCCGGCCGCGACATCCTCGAGGGCTCCGCCGATGTCGCCTTCATCGGCGGCTTTTCCGCAGCAGTTGCGGCGCTCGGTAGGAATGCCGACGTCATCGTGCTCGACACCACGGACCCGCAAAAGCCGAAGCCACGCTCGATCAGTGAGGCCGTAGCGCGCGTCGTGCGTGCCCGCGCCGTCCATCCACGCTTCATATCAGGCCAGATGCGCCACGGCCCGCGCGGCGCCTCCGAATTCGCCGAAACCGTCGACCGGCTGGTCGGCTTCGCCGAAACCACGCACGCCATTTCGGGAACGCTGATCGAGGCGGTTCATGATGCCTATCTAGGCGATCCCATGGTCCGCGCCTTCATCCTGCGCGAGAACCCCGCCGCGGCAAAAATCATTGCCGAACGCTTCCTGTCGGCGCGCCGGCGTAGTCTCTGGCATCCCTTGCGCAATTCCATCGACGACGATCTCGCAGCCCTGATCGCCGAGGCAGAAGCACTTGGGGTGGCGGCATGAGCGCCTTCTCGCGCCGCGGCGCCTGTCCGGCTTTGTCGGCACCGATGCAAACCGGCGACGGCCTGCTGGTGCGGCTCAACCCGGTTGCTGGGGGAATGTCGCCAGAGTCGTTGATCGGACTAGCCGAATCCGCTTTGCGGCACGGCAATGGCATCATGGAAGTCACCGCGCGCGGCAGTTTGCAGATACGCGGCCTGACGGCGCAAAGTGCTGCGCTGCTGGCGGCGGAGGTCGATGCGCTTGATATCGCGGTTCGCACCGGCGTGCCGGTCGAGACCGGGCCGCTGGCAGGCATTGATCCGCAAGAGATTGCCGACCCCCGGCCGCTGGCTGAACGTATCAGGGCTGCGATCGAAGAAGCTGGGCTCGTACAGCGCCTAGGACCGAAGGTGTCGGTCGTTGTGGACGGCTGCGGGCAACTCACCATGGATGCGGTCACGGCCGACCTGCGGCTTGCTGCAACGCGCACCGATGCGGGAGTTCGGTGGCGGGTGTCTGTCGCGGGCGACGGGAGGAATGCGAGGCCGCTGGCGTTTGCCGATCAAGGTGCGGCGCGCGATATTGCCGTTGCAGCTCTAAGGATGGTTGCAGAGAAAGGCCGCGAGGCTCACGCAAGGGATTTATCGGAGAGGCAATTAGTGTCCCTGGCGGGTTGGCTATGCTCGACGAGTTTGCGCGAGGCGCCCCGATCTGTCCTGCCGGACATCTCCCCCTCAGGGGGGGAGATTGGCAGCTTCGACGCCGGCTTTTCCTTAACAACACCGGAGATTGGCGAAACCATCGGTGACGGCGCAATCTCCCCCCTAGAGGGGGAGATGTCCGGCAGGACAGAGGGG
>NZ_RZQA01000688.1:0-3586 GCF_004022915.1 Mesorhizobium sp. M7A.F.Ca.US.006.04.2.1 | reverse complement strand
GATCAACATGACCTGCGCCATGTTCATCGATTGCGACGAGTATTTGGTTATGGCGTCGTTGAGGGTGAAGCCGGCCATCGCCACCATCATGAACAATGCGCCGCGAAGATTTGGAGACAGGGGCAAGACGGCTACCGGTTCTGCTAATACATATCGCCCAAAAGTGACCTCGGTTTGGGGAAACGACATGCATAAGAAACAAAGACCTGAAGCGCGTGGCTGAATCCGTTCAAACGCGACGCGCTTCAGGCAGCAAGCCTGTAACAGTCGGGCATGAAACAGCAACAGCAAAGGACTGGGCCACAGCCTTGTTTGTGGCCCTGAATATCGCCTGCGATGGCGAACTTACTTCTTCGGCGTAAGCACCTCGGTGCCATTGCCTTCCTTGCCGGCGATCGTCCAAAGACCGTGCAGCGAACCGTCCGCCGCCACCTTGTAGACGACGAGGCCAATGTCCTTGTCCATGACATAGCCGGCGGAGAAGGCATCATCGTTGCGCATGCAGATGCCGTCGGAAGATGAGCCACCAGTTTCCCAATGGATCGCGCAGGTCGTCCCGCTGGTCAGCGTGATGGTGGCTTCGCCGCCATAGGCCGAGCCTTCGAAGTTGGTGCCGGCGACCGTATAGGTGCCGCCGATCGACTGCGCCGCCGCGGGCACGGCCGCGAGGCCAAGCAGTGCCAGAGAAAGAACGAGTTTGCGCATGGTGTATCCCCCTGTGAGCGAAGAGCAGCTTCCAGGGGAAGGCTAGGCTGGAACAGACTGGCCGTAAATCCGGCTGCGGTTCGCGAACAAGACTTTTTCTGGGGTGTGGTTCGAAACCGTCATGGCCCCTTGAGACTGCCGGCGATGGCGCCGACCAGCGGATCGTATTTCGACTTCAGCGCCGGCGGGTAGTCGACCCAGACCGTACGGATGATACCGTCTTTCCCAAACAGACGTCGCTCGTAGAATATCTTTCCATCCCTCAGGCCCGACAGCACGGCCCAGTCCTTTCCGGCCTTGCTGTAGGTGATCTTGTAGCCCGGCTCCTTGCTCGCCTTCTCCGCCGCGACAAAGCCTTTCGGCGTGTCGTCGTCGACGTTGAGGATGCCCGAGCAGATCAGGCTGGCGCCATCGGCGCTCAGCCATTGCTGTCCGTCGCCATTGTCGGGCTCCGGCTGGCGATCGGTGAAGACGTCGTCGGGAAAGGTGCAGACAGTGCCGAAGCGATCGTTCACATAGGTGAATGGCGCGGCGACCGCACTGGTTGCTGCCATTGTCGCAATGACCAGGAATGAAGAGTGCAGCCGCATGCTCGCCTCGAAGTCATGATCCCGAAGCGATATTGCATAAATTTCACGGAAAGATCAGCCGCCAGTGACGCTCATGTGGCGCGACACCGATGGGCGGCTGGTGCGGCGGTCGATGATGAAGTCATGGCCCTTGGGCTTGCGGCCGATGGCTTCGTCTATTGCTTCGGCGACCAGCTCGTTGCCTTCCGAGGCGCGCAAGGGCGCGCGCAGATCGGCGGCATCTTCCTGGCCGAGACACATGTAGAGGGTGCCGGTGCAGGTCAGCCGGACGCGGTTGCAGCTCTCACAGAAATTATGCGTCATCGGCGTGATGAAGCCGAGCCGTCCGCCGGTCTCGGCGACCTGGACGTAGCGCGCCGGGCCGCCGGTCTTGAAGGGAATGTCGGTCAGCGTGAACTGGCGTTCGAGCGACGCGCGCAGCAGCGACAGCGGCAGGTACTGGTCGGTGCGGTCGGCGTCGATCTCGCCCATCGGCATGGTTTCGATGACCGTCAGGTCCATGCCGCGGCCATGCGCCCAGCGCATCATGTCGGGCAGCTCGGCGTCGTTGAAATCCTTCAGCGCCACCGCATTGAGCTTGACTTTCAGTCCGGCCGCCTGCGCGGCATCGATGCCTTGCATGACCTTGTCGAGATGGCCCCAGCGGGTGATCTTGTGGAATTTGTCGGCATCGAGCGTATCGAGCGACACGTTGATGCGCCTGACGCCGCAATCGGCGAGTTCGGCGGCAAAGCGCGACAGCTGCGAGCCGTTGGTGGTCAGCGTCAGTTCTTCCAGCGCGCCGCTTTCGAGATGCCGCGACAGCTGGCGCACCAGATGCATGATGTTCTTGCGCACCAGCGGCTCACCGCCGGTCAGCCGCAATCGCCTGACGCCCTTTTCGATGAAAACCGTGCACAGCCGGTCGAGCTCTTCCAGCGACAGCAGGTCCTTCTTCGGCAGGAAGGCCATGTCCTCGGCCATGCAATAGGTGCAGCGGAAATCGCAGCGGTCGGTAACCGACACGCGGAGATAGCTGATCGTGCGACCGAAAGGATCAATCATGTCCATGCTTCAAGCGCTTCCCGTGGCCGTGAACGGCTTCGTTATATACCGCTATGTGATACGATCCGGCCTGCTGTTCAAGATAGCGCCTCTCGATCTTTGGTAACATCTCTCAGCCGACATCGCATGTCGGTCGGTCTCATCAGACCTTTTCCCGTTTGGCGAAGCGGCGTAGGGAAGGGCGGATGACACGGGATCGAACAGCATGACCGCACCGAAAGAACTCAGGGTTTCCAAGGACCGCAAACTTCTGTCCGTCACCTTTCCCGACCACCATCCGTTCGAACTGCCGGCGGAACTGCTGCGCGTCGCCTCGCCATCGGCCGAAGTGCAGGGCCATTCGCCGGATCAGCGGGTGACGGTCCCCGGCAAGCGCAATGTGGCGATCCTGAAGATCGAGCCGGTCGGCAACTACGCCGTGCGCATCACCTTCGACGATTTCCACGACACCGGCATCTTCACCTGGAATTACCTGCATACGCTCGGCCACGAGAAGGATGCGCGCTGGGAAGCCTATCTCGCGGAGCTTGCGGAAAAGGGATTGAGCCGGGACCGCTAGATTGATTCCTCTCGCTGTCGTCAAAACGTCATCGAGATGGCGTAGCGCCGGCAAAGGTTTGGAGGCGAAAACATGTCCGTCATCACCACGGTCGAGCAGCTCGAGGCACTCTATGGCGTTCCAGGCGAGGCCTCGCTGGTCAAGGAACTCGACCACGTCATTCCCGAATACGCCGCCTTCATCGAAGCCTCGCCCTTTGTCGCACTGGCGACCAGCGGACCGGAGGGGCTGGACTGTTCGCCGCGCGGCGATCTCGCCGGCTTCGTGCGCATCCATGATCCGAAAACGCTGATGATGCCGGACCGTCGCGGCAACAACCGCGCCGATTCGCTGAAAAACATCATCCGCGACCCACGCGTCGGCCTGCTGTTCCTGGTGCCGGGCTCCGGTACGACGCTGCGCGTCAACGGTCGCGCCCACATCACAACGGATACAGCGCTGTGCGCGTCATTTGCGGTGGACGGCAAGGCGGCGCGATCGGTAACCGTCGTCGACATCGATGCGGTCTATTTCCAATGCGCCCGGGCCATCGTCCGCTCCGAGCTCTGGAACCCGGCAAGGCATGTCGAGCCGAAGTCGCTGCCGACGCCCGGACAGATCCTGGAAATCACCAGCCGCAAGAACATCGACGGCGAAACCTACGACAAGGAATGGCCGGAACGGGCGAAGAAGACGATGTGGTAGGGTT
>NZ_RZQA01000687.1:0-3587 GCF_004022915.1 Mesorhizobium sp. M7A.F.Ca.US.006.04.2.1 | reverse complement strand
CCTTTCTGGCGCCGCTGTCCTACGTCTCCGCCGATGCGACGAGCGGTGACGGCTTCGACAAGCTCAAGAAGGCGATCGGCGACAGCGACCGCATCCGCGCCTTCTACCTGGCGGTGGCGCCGGCGCTGTTCGGCGACATCTCGCACAAGCTGAAAGAGCACAATCTGATCACGCCGAACTCGCGCATCGTGCTGGAAAAGCCGATCGGCCGCGATCTCGATTCGGCACGCAAGCTCAACGACCTGGTCGGCGACGACTTCCACGAAAGCCAGATCTTCCGCATCGACCATTATCTCGGCAAGGAGACGGTGCAGAACCTGATGGCGCTGCGCTTTGCCAACGCGCTCTACGAACCGTTGTGGAATTCAGCCCATATCGACCATGTCCAGATCACCGTGGCCGAGACCGTCGGCCTGGAGGACCGCGTCACCTATTACGACAAGGCCGGCGCGCTGCGCGACATGGTGCAGAACCATATGCTGCAGCTCTTGTGCCTCGTCGCCATGGAAGCGCCGTCGTCGATGGATGCCGACGCCGTTCGCGACGAAAAGCTGAAGGTGCTGCGGGCACTGAAGCGCATCAACGGCAACGAAGCGCCGAAGCACACCGTGCGCGGGCAGTATCGCGCCGGGGCTTCGGCCGGCGGACCGGTGAAAGGCTATGTCGAGGAACTCGGCAAGGACAGCAACACCGAGACCTTCGTCGCCATCAAGGCCGAGATCGGCAATTGGCGCTGGTCGGGCGTTCCGTTCTATCTGCGTACCGGCAAACGGCTGGCGACGCGGGTTTCGGAAATCGTCATCGAATTCAAGCCGATCCCGCATTCGATCTTCGGCGACAGCGCCGGACCGATCTTCGCCAACCAGCTTGTCATCCGGCTGCAGCCGGACGAAGGCGTCAAGCAGTTCATCATGATCAAGGATCCGGGCCCGGGCGGCATGCGGCTGCGCCAGATTTCGCTCGACATGAGTTTCGCGCAGTCCTTCGACGGCCGCGCACCGGACGCCTATGAGCGGCTGATCATGGACGTCATCCGTGGCAACCAGACCCTGTTCATGCGCCGTGACGAAGTCGAGGCGGCGTGGAAATGGATCGACCCGATCCAGAATGCCTGGGAAAGTGCCAGGCAGGAGGCGCAGGGCTACACGGCGGGCACCTGGGGTCCATCGGCCTCGATAGCGCTGATCGAACGTGACGGGCGGACATGGCACGAGAGCAATTGAACAGCGCCGCCTACAGCTGGAACGGCTTCAGCGGGCGCCAGGAACTGGCGGCAGCCCTGGCCGGCCATGTTGCAGGCAGACTGACCAAGGCGATCGCCGAGCGCGGCACGGGGTTGCTCGCCGTCTCCGGCGGCACCACGCCGGCAAAATTCTTCGCCGCCCTTTCAGCGATACCCATCGCCTGGGACAAGGTGATCGTGACGCTGGTCGACGAGCGTTTCGTGCCGGCCTCCTCGCCACGCTCCAATGCCGGGCTGGTGGCCGCCAATCTGTTGCAGAACGCGGCCAAGGCGGCTCGTTTCGTGCCGCTCTATCACGAAGCCACCAGCATCGAGGATGCGGCCTCGTCCGACGATGCAGCGCTCCGATCCTTGCCCTGGCCGCTCGATGTCGTTGTGCTCGGCATGGGGCCGGACGGCCACACCGCCTCGTTCTTTCCCGATGCCGTCGACCTGGCAACGCTGCTCGACCCGTCTTCCGACAGGATCGTGCTGCCGGTTCATGCGGCAAGTGCGGGCGAGCCGCGGCTGACCCTGTCGCTGGCCCGCATCGTCGAAGCCGGCTTCATCGCGCTGCACATCGAGGGTGAGGACAAGCGTATCGCCTTCGACGGCGCGGTGGCGCCCGGGCCGCGAAAGCCAATCCGCGCCGTGCTCGACGCAGCGCAAAAGCCCGTAGAGGTTTTCTGGGCACCCTGATTCTCGATTTACACCGGGCCCGGCAAACGGCGGGAGGATGTTTCCGGGACCTCGCCTGAAAGGACCGATACCATGACCGCCAGACGCGACATCGAAGCCATCACCGAACGCATCCGCCAGCGCTCTAAGCCCGGCCGCGAGCGTTATCTCAGCCGCATAGCCGAGGCGTCGAACCGCGCCGCCAACCGGGCCGTTTTGTCGTGCGGCAACCTCGCTCACGGCTTTGCGGTGTGCAGCCCTTCGGAAAAGCTCGCGCTGGGCGCCGACAAGGTGCCGAACCTCGGCATCATCACCTCCTATAACGACATGCTGTCGGCGCATCAGCCGTTCGAGAGCTTCCCCGCGCTGATCAAGGATGCAGCCCGCGAAGCCGGCGGCATCGCCCAGGTGGCAGGCGGCGTGCCGGCGATGTGCGACGGCGTCACCCAGGGCCAGCCCGGCATGGAGCTGTCGCTGTTTTCGCGCGATGTCATAGCCATGGCCGCCGCGATCGGCCTGTCGCACAACATGTTCGACGCCGCCGTCTATCTCGGCGTCTGTGACAAGATCGTGCCGGGGCTGGTGATCGCCGCCCTCACCTTCGGCCATCTGCCGGCGGTGTTCATTCCGGCCGGACCGATGACATCAGGCCTGCCCAATGACGAAAAGGCCAAGGTCCGCCAGCTCTACGCCGAGGGCAAGGCCGGACGCGCCGAACTGCTGGAGGCCGAGTCCAAATCTTACCATGGACCGGGCACCTGCACCTTCTACGGCACGGCGAATTCCAACCAGATGCTGATGGAGATCATGGGCCTGCACACGCCGGGCGCGTCCTTCGTCAATCCAGGCACGCCGCTGCGCGAGGCTTTGACCCGCGAGGCGACCAAGCGGGCGCTGGCGATTACTGCGCTTGGCAACGCCTATACGCCCGTCGGGCGGATGATCGACGAGCGCTCGATCGTCAACGGCGTCGTCGGCCTGCATGCCACCGGCGGCTCGACCAATCACACCATCCACCTGATCGCCATGGCGGCGGCGGCCGGCATCGCCATCACATGGCAGGATATTTCCGACCTGTCGGAAGCGGTGCCGCTGCTGGCGCGGGTCTATCCGAACGGCCTCGCCGACGTGAACCATTTCCACGCCGCCGGCGGGCTCGGCTTCCTGATCCGCGAACTGCTCGACGAAGGCATCCTGCATGAGGATGTGCAGACGGTGTGGGGCGAAGGCCTGCGGCCTTATGCGGTCGAGGCAAAGCTCGGCGCCGACGGAGGCGTGGTGCGCGAAGCCTCGCCGCGGACAAGCGGCGACGAAAAGGTGCTGGCGCCTTTCAACAAGGCGTTCCAGGCGACCGGCGGCCTAAAGGTGCTGTCAGGCAATCTCGGCCACGCCGTCATCAAGACTTCCGCGGTGAAGCCGGAGCGGCGTGTCATCGAGGCGCCGGCCAGGGTCTTCGACAGCCAGCAAGGGCTGAACGATGCGTTCAAGGCAGGCACGCTGACCGGCGATTTCATCGCCGTCATCCGCTTCCAGGGGCCGAAGGCCAATGGCATGCCGGAGCTGCACAAGCTGACCACCGTGCTCGGCATCCTGCAGGACCGCGGCCAGCGCGTGGCGCTGGTCACCGACGGACGCATGTCGGGCGCCTCCGGCAAGGTGCCGGCAGCGATCCATGTCACACCGGAAG
>NZ_RZQA01000686.1:0-3588 GCF_004022915.1 Mesorhizobium sp. M7A.F.Ca.US.006.04.2.1 | reverse complement strand
GGCGTATCGATCGGTAGCAGGTAGTTTTCGCCCTGCACCTGCATGCCGTGGCCGGCGTAGAAGATCAGCACGGCGCTGCTTTCGGGCAGCTTCGCCTCGGCGTCATGGAAAAGCTTGACGAAGCCATCGGCGGTAAGATCGGTTCCAGTCAGAACCTCAAAGTTCAGCCGCTTCAGGCTGTCGGACAGTTTCGTCGCATCGTTGACCGCGTTGGCGAGGTGCTCGAGACGCTTGCTCTGGTAGTTCGTGTTGCCGATGACGATCGCCAGCCGGTTGCGCGGCTGTAATGAGGCGTTCTGTTCGACCGCGGCGCGAACGTCGATCGTGCTCAAAATCGCGAAAAGCATGAGCAGCGGGATGCGCAAGTATCCGTGGCGGTGGGTCATATCGGCATGCTCGTTCCAGCCTGCGTCAATCTTGATCCGGCGGCCTTCGAACGCACCAGACGCAAACGCAATCTGCCCGAGCGTTTGGACCCCGTGCCGCCAAAGGCCCGCAAATTTTTATACCAAGTATCCTGTCAAAGATAGGAAAAAGGGATTTGTATGCAGTCACTGGACCGTGGAGGGCTCGATGCCGACCAAGATCAACCTCGCGCTGCCGGTTTACGGAGCAGCCTACAAAAGCGTATTCGTTCGCAGCCTTTTTGCGGCCCTGACTCACGAAAGCCTTTCCAGCTACGCGTTCACGCTGTCGGAAATCGAGTACACGGATATACCGTTTTCTCGGAACTATCTGCTCACGAATTTCTACTACAAGAAGCTGGACTGCAGTCACATCCTGATGATCGACAGCGACATGGGCTTTTCGCCCGATCTCATTGCCGCGATGCTGGCGCTCGACAAGCCTGTAGTCGGAACTTTGTATCCGCGGCGTCTGGTCGACCTTCGCAAACTTCACTCGCTGTCGAAACTGCCGTTCGACAAGGCCTTTGCGCAAAGCCTGGAGTTCCTCGGAACCATCATCGAACCGCGGCAGGAGATGGGCGGCTTTGTGCGGGTATCGCTATGTGGCACGGGTATCTTCTTGGTTTCGCGCGACTGCGTCGCCAGGATAATTGAGAAACTGCCCGAAACGGTGAACCGGTCGCGCTACAGAAAAAACAAATACGCCGCACAGTTCGAGAGCTTTCTGACGCCATTTTCGAAGATCGTGACGCCGGACGTGGACTTGCCTACCGATTTTTCTTTTTGTCATCGCTGGGCCCAGCAGTGCGGCGGGGAAATATGGGCAAGTTACGACCGCAAGGTTGCCCACGCGGGAAGCCTGACCGTTTCGGCAGCCTATTCTGACCTCTAGATGTTCGCGTCCTTGTACCGCGTCGTACTGCATCTGAGCGGTTCAATCTGAGTTCGATAGTGACCTTGTCGCCACACATGACCTTATAGTGGCCTGAGAGCGAACGCCTAACCATTGCCGACGAGCAGCGCGCTGCGTACACTGCCTGTCAATCAAGTCAACGAGCCCCATTGAAGGGCCGGTGATTTATTGTAATTGCCTTAACTGTGACGGTATCGATTCTCGTAAGGTGGGATCGAATGAGAGTGCCGCGCGAGGCCTATCAATTGGCGGGTGTTTCGTTGCTTGCGTTAGCGGCGGCATCCACGTTGCAGATATCTGGCGCGGAAGCGTGCTCGGCTATCGCAAGCGGTGCTGGTACAACAGTCGGCTCAGGCATCTCGGCCGAAACGACGTTCGAAACGACATCGGTCACGGTCGAGTGCAGCACAACTGGAAACGTCCAGGATGTCGGCGGCGTATTCACGACGGGGTTCGCGGGATACAAGGGGCAAGCCAACGACTCGTCAACAGTCATCGTCAACGATTATGACGGAAACGGCGATGACATTGTTAGCATCTTTGGCGGTATCCTGGACAACAGCACGCCTACCCCCGTCATAAGTGGCCTGCCGCCGGTAACGTCATCGGCAACGACATCCTTGCAGTCGGCAGAGGGGACCCTCGAACTCTTTGGCGGCAACGACCGGTTCGAGATGTCCTATGGGGATTTGTCGGGCGATCCGTTCGCCCCAAATGTCGACGCCAATCTCGACGCCGGGGCGGGCGATGACACCGTTATCATCCAGGCCGGCAGCATCCACGACATCGATCTTGGAGATGGTGTCGACAGTGTCGTGATATCCGGCAGCGGCACACAGGTCGGCAATGTGACCGGTGGCATCGGTGACGACCTGATATCGGTCGGTATCCTCGAGGTCGAGGAAGGCGTTTTTTTCAGCGAGCCAATCGTCGGTATCATCTCTGGGGGTGAGGGCGGTGATACCATTACCATAGGGGGAGGCAACGTCGAGGCCGTGGATGCCGGGGCCGGCGACGACCAGGTCAGCATCGGCGGCAATACCGCAATCGAATTGGATATCGATGGAGAGGCCGGCAACGACACAATAACGGTCAGTGGCAACGCCACCATAGGCGGCAGCATTTTCGGCAACGATGGCAACGACACCGTCAACATCGACGGTGGAACCGTCGGCACAACCATATCGCCGGGCATCGTTGATCTTGCGGGCGGCGCCGACATTTTCAACATGACCGCGGGCCATGTGACCGGCTCGGTGTTCGGCGAAGGCGGCGGCAACACCTATACCGTCAGCGGCGGCACGGTCGACGGCTCGATCTATGCCGGCAGCCAGGACGACAGCGTATCGATCTCGGGCAACGCCAGTGTCGGCATCGACCCAGGTGAGGGTGGGGAGGGCACGGATTCTGTCGGGCTGGAGGATGGTGACGACACCTTCGACATGACCGGCGGCACTCTTGCGGGTGCGGTAAGCGGTGGTGCCGGCAATGATGTTATTACGCTGCGCGGCGGCACCATAAACAGTTTTCTGGAAGGCAACGACGGCAACGATCAGATATTGGTCTCCGGCGGCGTGCTTGCGGGAGAGGTCACCGGCGATGTCGGTGACGATCTGATTGTCATCAGCGGCGGCGCCATCGGATCCAGCGTTTCCGGCGGCGCCGGCTTCGACAATGTCTCGGTCACCGGCGGCACCATCACGGGCGGCATAGACGCCGAGCATGTCCATCTGTCGGGCGGCACGATCGGCGGTAACATTACCGGTCTTGGTCCCGACACGCTCGTGATCGACGGCATCGGTGCGGTTGACCCACTCAATTTGAGCGATGGCGTTCTGTTCAGCGGCACGGGCGCCAACGGCACCATCACCGGCACCGATCTCGCTGCCGGCGGCAAGAGCCAGAACTTTACCGGCTTCGACAATTTTTCCTCCGACAATTCCACGCTGCGCTTCAACGGCGGCATACAAGGCATCAACCACCTCAACCTGGGCAGTGGCTCGACGCTGTTCATCAACGGCAACGTCACCATGCCGGGTTCGATCATCGCGACGAATTCGCTGATCGACATGACGAACGGTGTCGCTGGCGATGTGTTGACGCTAGGCGGCCTCACCCTCAACGGTGCCAGCATCGGCCTCGACATCAACCAGCAGACATCTCAGTCGGATCAGCTCATTGCCGATGCGTTTTCGGCAACCGGCGCCAATACCATCATCGTCAACCTGCTCGGCACGCCGCAATTTGCCGAGCCGACCGACATACCGC
>NZ_RZQA01000685.1:0-3593 GCF_004022915.1 Mesorhizobium sp. M7A.F.Ca.US.006.04.2.1 | reverse complement strand
GGCCCAGCGTCTGCGCCGCCAGTTCGAGATCCGAGGTGCCGGCGATCATCACCGTCGGCGGCACCGGCACCTTGTTGTAGGCCATCAGCTCGTTGAGATAGACCTTGTTGGTGCAGCGGATCATCGACAGTGGATCGTCGATCACCGGCATGCCTTCCTGCTGGGCGCGGCGGGCGAAACGATAGGTGTGGTTGGAGATCGAGGTGGTCTCGCGGATGAACAGCGCGTCGTAATTGGCGAGCTTGGCCAGGTCCCGCTTGGTGATCGGCTCGATTTCGACGCCCATCTTCTCGGCGATCTTGGCCCAATAGCGCAGCGACGAGATCTCCGAGGGCGGCAATTCCTCATGCGGGTCGACCAGCGTGGCGAAGGTGTAGCGCGCCGGCGTACGGCCCTTGGTGTCGCGCCACTCCCGGTTGGTGTAGGTTTCCAGGCACTGGATGAAGCTTTTTTCCTCGTCCTCGGTCATCCGCGCCAATGGATGAAAGCCGATCTTGCGGATCGAGGCCCATTCGGCGCTGTCCTTGATGTGGACTTCGAGCGCCGGTGCGCGGAACCAATCGAACAACAGCTTGGCGAAACGGTCCCAGATTTTTGACGGCCCGATGCCGAAGAAGATGCAGACCTTTTGCGGAAAGGCGCCACCAAGATCCTTGCGGCATTTGTTGAGCGCCAGTTCCAGTTCCGGCAGCGCGTGCTCATAGAGCTTGCGTTCCGACAGGTCGATCATCGTCTCGACGGTCGGGATCACCTTGTGGCCGCGCGAGCTTGCCAGCAGCGAGGCATAGTAGCCGCGGCTCTGGTAGGCGTAATTGTTCGACAGGTTGATGACCTTCGGCCGCTGGCCGCGAAACAATGACGGATGCGCGAGATAGTCGCGATTGGTGATGATCTTGTGCGGTGTCGCCACCTGGTCGAGATCGCTCTGCCTGCCGGTAAGGATGACCCAGGTCATTGTCTGTCACGCTTTCCCAGAGTGATGGCGGCACGCAGTCCATCGCGACCGAACTGCGCCATGTTCATGAAGATGCCGTAAGGCACGGGAATGTTGGCTGCATCAAGGATGGTCTCCTGCCTTTCATCCTCGACCCAAGGGTCGTGGATCAGGATATGGTCGCCGTCATCGCCGATCGCCAGCACCCAGTGCGGCACCTTCTTGCCGAACATCAGGAAGCCGCTGATCAGCACCAGCACCAGCTTTCCCCCAGCGATCGCAGCGCGGATATCGTCGATTGTGAATGCACGGTAATTCACCGGGATGCCGTAAAGTTCCGCGCGTCGGCGAAAGTCGACCTGCGCCAGTTCCATTACCCTGCGCTTGTCCTCGCTGCGCACCGATTGCAGGAACAGCGCGCCATAGAAGGAGACGTAGATCTCCACCGCGAGCCCGCTCTCGTAGCCCGAGACAGCGAGGCCGAACGGCTCGCAACCGCCGGGACCCGACATCATGAAGACGGTCGTCGCTTCACGCCACAGGCGGATTTCCATGACCGGATCCGGCACGAAGCCGCGATCGAAATTGGCCATCGCCATCATCAGGCAGCACGGACCGCAGGTGAATTCGCAGGTCTGCGGGTAGAACGGCACCTTGGTGGCGATCGGAATGTCGCCACGCAAGGTTTTTTCGTAGCGAAGTGCCGTTTCGCCATCCTCATAGTAGCCGGGCTCACGCCCGATCTTGCGATAACCGGCCCGTTCGTAGATGCGGATCGCGCGGCTGTTGTCTTCGCGAACTTCGAGACGCAGCATCATGCGGTCGTGCTCGAAGGCGGCATCTTCGGCGGATCCGAGCAGGATGCGGCCGACACCCAGCCCGCCGAAAAACGGACTGGTCGCAATCGAGTAGAGGCGCGCCACGCCGCTGCCTTTGCGAAACAGCACGATCGCATAACCGGCCACGCGGCCGTCGACTTCGGCGACCAGCGTCTCGGCGGTTTCACGCTCGATGAACAGTCGGAAGGAGCGGCGGGAAATACGGTCGCTTGAGAAAACAGCTTTCTCGATGGCGGCGAGATCATCGACGTCAGACGCGCGGGCCGTGCGGATCTCGGCAGGCATGCGGCTTCAGAAAACCTCGATTGGTGGTGGAAATGGCCCTACTCGAACACGTCCTTGACGCCAACCAGGGCGTTGGGAAAACCGGCGTCCACCTGGGCGCACGAAGTCCGCTCCACCACCTTGAATCTTCGCCTCGTTTTTCCAAAAACCGTTTCCGATTTTCGGGGCGATGCGACGGCATTCATCAAGCGCTATCGCACCTCGATTAGGGCCGAATTGTGACAAATCCGACGCCGATCCGACGGGCGCAAAAGGTCCTTCGGCCGGATCAGCATTCGCGGATCGACGGCACCGGCAAAAGCGGTGCCGTTCAGCTTGCCAGCCCGTTTACAAGTTGCGTGTAGGCGTTCCTGGCGACCTCGTTCAGCCGCTCGCGCGGCAAGGAGCCGACGACGGCGCAGCCATAGCCCTTGTCCAGCCAGTAGACGGCCTCGGGTCCGTCTTGCGTGGCGGCGTAGGTGCCCTTGGCATTCTCCGTCGATTCCGTGGTGACGAACAGCGATATACGCTGCCCATTGCCGTCCTCGTAAAGCAGCATGGCGGCCTTGCTCTCGCCTGCCGGAAGCAACCGGCCGCCGACCAACTGGAAACCGTTCGCGGTCAAGTCGGGTGCCACCAGCTTCAGCCCTACCCGGTTGGACAGCCAGGTCTGCAGATGGTCCTTGTCGCTGGCCGGAACCTCGACGGCATGCCGCTTTTCGGCGGCATAGATGACATGGGCCGCGATTGCCTGCTCGGCCAGCCGATCTTCCGCCGGGTCCTCCTGGCCGATGCCGTCGACGCCGGCAAGGTAGCCACCAAGCCCGCCGGCGACCAAAAGCACGGCGGCAGCAGCGGCAAGCCACCAGCGCGAGCGTGGCACAGCTGCCTTGACCGGCGCCTCGCCAAGCACGACCTTGCGCAGGCGCGCGGGCACGGCTTCGTCCAGCACCCCGGCGAAGGCGGCCTGCAGCGCCGTCCGGTCGGCGGTGAAGCGGGCGCTCCTGGCCTTCATCTCGGGATTGGCGTCGAGCCAGGCGTCGTAAGCGGCGCGCTCGTCTGCAGGCAGCTCGCCATCGAGCGCCATGTGGATGTCCCGTTCGGAAAAGTCGCGGCGGATCATTTCTCGACGATCCTTATTGCGCGGCGACGCGCCGTATCGTCCAGCAACCCACGCAATTCCTCACGCCCGCGCGCAATGCGCGACATCAGCGTGCCAGCGGGGACGCCCAGAATGTTGGCGGCTTCGGCATAGGAAAAACCTTCGATGGCAACCATGACAAGAGCTGCGCGTCGATCGGGGCTGATCGCCTGCAACGCGTCGATGATCTCGCGCGAGGCGATACTCTCCACCTGCTCTGCCGGCTGGGCAACGGCCTCGCCCGCCTCCAGCGGCAACATCGCCGCCTCGCCGCGGCGGTTCACCTTGCGCATCTGGTCGATGAACAAATGATGCATGATCGTAAACAGCCACCTCCGGGGGCTTTCTCCTGTCTGCCAGTTGTCGAGCCGCACAAGCGCCCGCTCGAGGCAATCCTGGACAAGGTCGTCGGCAG
>NZ_RZQA01000684.1:0-3603 GCF_004022915.1 Mesorhizobium sp. M7A.F.Ca.US.006.04.2.1 | reverse complement strand
GCCTTGACCCATGCCGGCCTGCGCACCGCGCCCGACGACAGCTGGGCCGATCTGTTCAGCCGGGTGATGGTGGAAAAGGTCGAGCCATTCCTCGGGCAGGGGCGCGCGACCATCCTGTGCGAATATCCCGTCGCCGAGGCGGCACTGGCGCGGCCGAGCCAGCGCGACCCGCGCCTCGCCGAGCGTTTCGAGCTCTATTGCTGCGGCGTCGAACTCGCCAACGGCTTTGGCGAACTGACCGACGCCGACGAGCAGCGCCGGCGCTTTGTTATCGAGATGGACGAGAAGCAGCGCGTCTATGGCGAGCGCTATCCGCTGGACGAGGATTTTCTCTCAGCCCTTGCCATCATGCCGCCGGCCAGCGGCATCGCACTCGGCTTCGACCGGCTGGCGATGCTGGCGACCGGCGCGCAAAAAATCGAGGACGTGATCTGGACGCCTGTCGCCTGAGGGCGGAAAGATCTGGCCTATTCGATTCCAGGGATCAAGACTGGACCGTGACCCCGAACCAAGAGACCACATGATCGGTACTGGATTTCAAGGTCAATCGGGAAGATCTACAGTGGCTGCTTCTGAAACGGTCGAAATCGCCATTGTCGGCGCCGGAGTTGTCGGGCTGGCGACGGCACTTCGCCTTGTCGCGGACGGCCGCGAAGTCCTGCTCATCGATCCGAACGAGCCGGGCTCAGGCGCGTCGTTCGGCAATGCCGGAACGATCGCCGAATATGCCTGCATGCCGGTCGGCACTCCTGCGGTGCTGCGGGCATTGCCAAAGCTGCTGCTTGATCCCGACAGCCCGTTTTCGCTGCGCTGGCCGGCGCTGCTGCAGCTGGCGCCATGGCTCGTTCGGTTCATGCGGCAATCGCTGCCGGCGGCCACCCGGGCCAATGCACTGGCGCTCGCCGGACTGCTGGCCGACGCCCTTCCAGCCTGGGAAGACATGGTCGGGGAGGCCGGGCTGGAGGACCAGATGCGCCGCAATGGCTGTCTTTACCTCTATCGCCGCTTGAGCGATTTTGCCGCTGGCGCCGGCGGCCGGGCAATGCGCGCTGCGTTTGGCATCCACCAAGAGGTCCTGACTCCCGAAGAGGTGGCGGCGCTTGAGCCGGGCCTGCCGGCGACAGCAGCGCATGGCGTGTATTTTCCCGACTCGATCAATGTCACCGATCCGGCAATGGTGATGCGGCGGTTGCTGGGCGCGGTGAGTGCCCGTGGTGCATCGGTGAAGCAGGCAGAGATCACCGGGCTGCAGGTCGAGGCTGACGGTGTGCAGCTCAGCGGACCCGGCGTTCGCATCAAGGCTGGCACGGTGGTGATCGCCGCCGGTGCACGGTCGCGCGCACTGGCCGCGCAGGCCAGCGACAGGATTCCGCTCGAGACCGAGCGCGGCTATCATCTGGAATTCCAGACCGACGCGCCGCTGCTCAACCGACCTGTCTGTCCCGTCGATCTTGGTTTCTACCTGACGCCGATGGCTGGCCGCTTGCGGGTCGCCGGCACCGTCGAACTCGGCGGCCTGGTCGCGCCGCCAAATCCGCGCCGGCTGGCGCTGCTTGACCGTGGCGCCAGGCAAATTTTTCCCAGGCTCGGCTCGCCTGCCTCGCAATGGCTCGGCTTCCGGCCGTCCCTGCCGGATTCCAGGCCGGTCATCGGCGCTTCGCGCGGCAGCTCCCGCGTAATTCATGCTTTCGGGCACGGCCATCTCGGCCTGACGCTGGCTCCGATCACCGCGCGGCTGGTCGCCAACTTGATCGGCGGACGCGGCGATCCGGCTCGGCTCGCACCTTTCGCGGCGGGCCGTTTCGGCCGTTGATCGATGGATGCCCTCGATCTGAGCTAGTGCGCGAAAACCTGCTCCAGCGAGCGAAAGCCCTTGAATTCCAAGGCATTGCCCGAGGGGTCGCGGATGAACAGCGTTGCCTGTTCGCCGGGCTCGCCCTTGAAGCGGACCATCGGCCGTTCCAGCCAGTCGATGTCGTCGCGCGCCTCCAGCCGTGTCGCCAGGCGCTGCCAGTCGTCCATCAAGAGCACCGCGCCGAAATGCGGGATCGGCACGACAATGCCGTCGACCCTGCCGTCACTGGGTGCCTGTGCGGCCTGCGGCCGCAGATGCGCCGACATCTGGTGACCGTAGAGGTCGAAGTCGACCCAGGTCGCTGACGAGCGGCCGATCGCGCAGCCCAGCACCTCGCCATAGAAAACGCGGGTTTCATCGAGATCACGGACCGGGAAGGCGAGATGGAAAGGCGTCATCGAAATGCTCCGTGCAGGCTGCGAACCGATTTTGCGTCACAGGGTTCGCGGTTTGAACCGTCCGCCCTGCATTTTGATTGAAGCCTATGCCATTGCACAAGCCGGACCGGAACAATAGATGGGTGGGCAACGGCCGCACACCGGCCGCACCAGCAGGATTTCAGGCATGACCGACATATCAGACGCAGCAAAATTGACCGACCGCGTCGCGGCCCTGGTCGAGGCTGCCAAAAAGGCCGGCGCCGATGCCGCCGACGCGGTGGCCGTGCGCGGCCGCTCGACCGGTGTGTCGGTGCGTCTCGGCAAGGTCGAGGCTACCGAAGCTTCCGAAAGCGAGGATGTGGCGCTGCGCGTTTTCGTCGGCGGCCGCGTGGCGAGTGTCTCGGCGACAGCGGCGTCCGACCCGAAAACGCTGGCCGAGCGCGCCGTGGCGATGGCGAAAGTGTCGCCGCAGGATCCCTATCAAGGGCTGGCCGATCCGGCATTGCTCGCCAAACAGACGCGCGATCTCGACCTGTTCGACGCCACCGAAGTGTCGGCAGACCAGTTGAAGGAAGCCGCATTGGCGGCGGAAGCGGCAGCGCTTGCCGTCAAGGGCGTGACCAATTCGGCCGGCGCCAGCGCCGGTGCCGGGCTGGGCGGCCTGGTGCTGGCCACCTCGCACGGCTTCCTCGGCCACTATGTCGGCTCGCGTTTTTCGCGCTCGGCCAGCGTTATCGCCGGCGAGGGCACCGGCATGGAGCGCGACTATGAATTCTCCTCGCGCCAGCATTTTGCAGATCTCGATGCGCCCGAGGACATCGGCCGCAAGGCCGGCGAGCGCGCCGTGCGCCGCATCGGCGCGCGCAAGGCGGCGACCGGGCCGGTCGACGTGGTGTTCGACCCACGCGTCGCGCGCGGCATCGCCGGCCATCTCGCCGGCGCCATCAACGGCGCCTCGGTCGCGCGCAAGACCTCGTTCCTGCGCGACATGATGGGCAAGCAGGTGGCCGCCTCCGCCATCACCGTCACCGACGAGCCGCTCCGGCGACGTGGCCAGGCCTCGCGTCCGTTCGACGGCGAAGGCGTCGAGGGCGAAAAGCTGTTGATGGTCGAGAAGGGCGTGCTCAACCACTGGTTCCTGTCGACCTCGGCTGCAAGGGAGCTGGGCCTCGTCACCAACGGCCGCGGCGCACGCAGCGGCTCCTCCGTTACGCCATCCTCCACCAATCTCGCCATCGAACCCGGCGAGCGGTCGCCGGAAGAGCTGATCAAATCGCTCAAGACCGGCTTCTACGTCACCGAGGTGTTCGGCCAGGGCGTCGACATGGTCACCGGCGAATACAGCCGCGGCGCTTCCGGTTTCTGGAT
>NZ_RZQA01000683.1:0-3605 GCF_004022915.1 Mesorhizobium sp. M7A.F.Ca.US.006.04.2.1 | reverse complement strand
CGTCTATGGTGCTGATTTGCGCCGGTGACCCGCCGCACTGGCGGGTTTTTCATTTGCTGCTCCGTCAGCGCAGGCGAAAGCTCCGAAGAAACCCGTTAGCCCTAGTTCGTTGCCCTGCCGTCGGCCCGCCGATCAACTTGCGGTGCAATGATTGTAAAGGGTTCGCGTCATGGTCTAGGGAGGAGGCCAGGAGACTGAAACAGAATGCCAGTGACGCAAAACGTTGCTCCGGGCGCCCCGGGAATTCCGGCGCGCTGGACGTCAAGCGCCAAGAGCGGCGTCGGAACGTCGCTTTCGCCGGCCGGCCGGATCTGGTTCACGATCAGCCACGGCATCCTCAACGAAATCTACTATTCGCGCGTCGACAGTGCCTGCACCCGCGACCTCGGCCTGATCGTCACCGCCGCCGCCGGCTATTTCTCGGAAGAGAAGCGCGCTGCCACGCACAGCATCGAACCGTTCGAGGACGGCGTACCCGCCTACCGGCTGGTCAACACGGCGAACGACGGCGCCTGGCGGATCGAAAAGCGCATCCTCGCCGATCCGGCGCGCCCGGCGCTGCTGCAGGAAATCACCTTCACGGCGCTGAGGGGCGTCGCTGACGATTATCGCGTCTACGCGCTTCTGGCGCCGCATCTGGTCAATGCCGGCATGGGCAACACCGCCTGGGTCGGCGAACACGAGGGAAAGCCCGTGCTGTTCGCCTCGGGGCGCGGCTCCTGCCTGGCGCTGGCCTCGTCGCTGCCCTGGCGGACCGGTTCGGCCGGCTATGTCGGTTTTTCCGACGGTTGGCAGCAACTGCACAACACAGGTGAGCTCGATGCTGCGTACCAGCGGGCCGAGGACGGCAATGTCGCGCTGACCGGCGAGATCGGCTTTTCCGCGGCCAGGACCAAGGCTTTGCTGGCGCTGGGATTTGGCGCGACGCCCGAGGAGGCTGCGGAACATGCTTTCGCCAGCCTGAAGCAGGGTTTTGAACCCGCGGCGAACTCCTACCTCCAGAACTGGCGCAACTGGCAAAAGGGCCTGCTGCCGCTCGACCGGCACGCGGTGCCCGGGATCAACTTCTATCGCGTCTCGACGGCGGTACTGGCGACGCACCGGTCGATCGCCACACCGGGCGCCGCGGTCGCCAGCCTGTCGATCCCGTGGGGCTTCGACAAGGGCGACGACGACCTCGGCGGCTACCATCTGGTCTGGCCGCGCGATCTGGTCGAGACGGCCGGCGGCTTTCTTGCTGCCGGCGACGCCGCCTCGGCGTTGCAAATCCTCGACTATCTCGGCTCCATCCAGCAGCCGGATGGCCACTGGCCGCAGAACGCCTGGCTCGACGGATCGGCCTATTGGCCCGGCATCCAGATGGACGAATGCGCCTTTCCGCTGCTGCTGGCCGAAGCTTTGCACCGCGCCGGCCATTTGCCGCACGCCAAGCTCGCAGTCTTTCTGCCGATGATCGAGCGCGCCGCCGGCTTCGTCGTGCGCAACGGGCCGGTCACCGGCGAGGACCGCTGGGAAGAGGATGCCGGCTACAGCCCGTTCACGCTCGCCGTCGAAATCGCCGCACTGCTTGCCGCAGCCGACCTGCTCGACGCCTGTGGCAAGCCGGACGCGGCGACCTATCTGCGCGAGACATCAGACGTCTGGAACGACCAGGTCGAGCGCTGGACCTACGTCACCGGCACGGCGATCTGCGGTCAAGTCGGCGTCGAAGGCTACTATGTCCGCATAGCACCACCCGACAGCGCCGAGGCCGGTTCGCCGAAGGACGGCTATGTCCCGATCAAGAACCGGCCACCCGGCGACACCAACCGGCCGGCCGAGCAAATCGTCAGTCCGGATGCGCTTGCACTTGTCCGCTTCGGCCTGCGGGCGGCCGACGACCCGCGCATGACAGACACGGTCAAGGTCATCGACGCGCAATTGCGCTGCGATCTGCCGCAAGGGCCGCTCTGGTATCGCTACAACGGCGACGGCTATGGCGAGCATGAAGATGGCGCACCTTTCGACGGCACCGGCCAGGGTCGCCCCTGGCCGCTGCTGGCCGGCGAACGCGCCCACTATGAGCTGGCGGCCGGGCGTAGGGAAAAGGCAGCCAGCCTGCTGGCAGCGCTGGAAGGCTCGGCCGGACCGGGCGGCCTGTTGCCGGAGCAGGTCTGGGACGGCGCCGATATGCCGGAGCGCGAACTGCTGCACGGCCGCCCCTCGGGCAGCGCCATGCCGCTGGTCTGGGCGCATTCGGAGCATATCAAGCTGTTGCGCTCGCTGCGCGACGGCGCGGTCTTCGACATGCCGCCGCAAGGCGTCAAGCGGTATATCGAGGCCAAGACAGTGTCGCCGTTCCGGACATGGCGGTTCAACAACAAGATCCGCACGGTCCCGGCCGGCAAGACACTGCGCGTCGAACTGTTGGCTCCGGCTACAGTCCATTGGAGCACCGACAACTGGGCGACCGCCCACGACAGCCAGACGGTGGAGAACGATTTCGGCATCCATCTTGCCGATCTGGCCGTCTCTGGCCTTCCCAAGGGAAGCACGCTGACCTTCACTTTTTTCTGGCCCGGGGCCGGCGATTGGGAGAATGTCGACTTCTCCGTCATCTCAGGCGACCAGGACAGCCAGCAGACCTTCCCTCGATAACCCCGCAAATCTCCTAGAAAACAGGGACGAAACCATGCAGATCGGAATGATGGGACTGGGCCGGATGGGCGCCAACATGGTCCGGCGCCTGATGCGCGACGGCCACGAATGCGTCGTCTACGACATCAACCCGGCCAGCGTCGCGGCCCTGGTGACCGACGGCGCGTCAGGGGCGGCCTCGATGGAAGAATTCATCGGCAAGCTGGCCAAGCCGCGCTGTGTGTGGCTGATGCTGCCGGCGGCGATCACCGGCAGGATCATCGACCAGGTGGCGGCCCTGATGGAGCCCGGCGACATCGTCGTCGACGGCGGCAATTCCTATTATCACGACGCCGTCGACCAGGCCGCGAAACTGGCCGGCAAGGGCATCCATCTTGTCGATGTCGGCACCAGCGGCGGCGTCTGGGGCCTGGAGCGTGGCTACTGCCTGATGATCGGCGGTCCCGACGTGGCGGGGCAGCACCTCGATTCGATCTTCGCCACGCTGGCGCCGGGCGCCGATGCCGGCTCCAATCCGTCCAGGGATGCCGGGACCGCGCCCTTCGGCTATCTGCATTGCGGACCGAGCGGCGCCGGCCACTTCGTCAAGATGGTGCACAACGGCATCGAATATGGCGTCATGGCCGCCTATGCCGAAGGCATGAACATCCTGAAATCGGCCAATGCAGGCAAGCGGCAACGGACGGCGGACGCCGAGACCAGCCCGCTGGAAAACCCGCAATACTACCAGTTCGACATCGACCTCCCCCAGGTGGCCGAGGTCTGGCGGCATGGCAGCGTTATCGGCTCCTGGCTGCTCGACCTGACGGCCGGCGCCTTGAAGAGCGATCCGGGCCTGGTGAATTTCGGCGGCCGCGTTTCGGATTCCGGCGAAGGCCGCTGGACGCTGAAGGCGGCCATCGACACCGGCGTGCCGGCTCCGGTGCTGTCCTCGGCGCTGTTCGACCGCTTCTCCTCGCAGGGCGAAT
>NZ_RZQA01000682.1:0-3606 GCF_004022915.1 Mesorhizobium sp. M7A.F.Ca.US.006.04.2.1 | reverse complement strand
GGCCGCCTGGCTGCTCGGCTGGAAGCCAGCGGTGTAGACCTCGCTCGGCGGCGTGTGCACGATGCTGTAGGCGTAACCCGGCGCCGTCGTCGCGCTTGAAACGGTGGCGACCTGCTCGCCGCTGGTCAAGGCCCAACGGGCGGCCTGCGGTGCGGCTGCAACCACCATGGCCTTGGGGCCTGGCTTCAGGTCGCGGGCGGTGGCTCTCGATTCCTTGCGCGTCGTCTTGACGCCGGCGCCGATCGCGGCGGCCGGATCGGAACCGACTGGGCGGGCCACGACAGCATCGCGCGGCGATGCGGCGTTGGTGCCCGGATCGTTGAACGCCGAACGCGGCTCGGACCCGGACAAGGAAGCAAGCTGGTAATCGGCCGCACCGACCTGGGCATTGGCCTCGTCGAGCACGGCCTTGACCGCGTCCGGCCTGGCCATCTCGGGCCGCGCCGTCGGCAGCACCGAGAACGCATCGGTCGCGGTCTTGCCTTGGTCGGCCGTCTCGGCCAGCGCCATCAGCACATCCTTGCTGGGCGGCGCAGCCAGAGCGGCCGGCAGCGAATTGTCGGGACGCCATGTCGGCAACGGTATGTTGTTGACCGCGACCTGGGTCGCATCAGCCGAAGCCGTTGCATCGGCCATGCCGAAAGGAACGCTCGCCGGCGCATGCGCGGTCGCCACGGCCTGCTCGGTGGTGGCTGTCGCCTCCGCCATCGCGAAGGGAACATTCTCAGGCTGCTGCGCGCCGACATCGGCTTTCGGCCGCGGTGCGAAATCCGGCAGCGGAATGCTTCGGGCCGGCAATGCCGCGATGATCGTCTCCGGCGTGTCCTGTTCAGGCTCCGGAGCCTGCTGTTCGGTCACCTGCGGAATCTCGGCGCGCCGCGCATTCTCCGGCGCCACGATGGCGATGCCCGGGAGGTTGCTGGTCTTGGCCGCCGCTGCCGGCTTCAGGTTTCTCGCCTTGGGCGGGGGGGCGGCCGAAGCGGTCTCGACATCGGCGCTGTCGTCGGCCTCGTCGTCGCCGCCGCCACCGAAGAAAGCCGACAGGAATCCACCCGATTTCTTGCTGCTGCCGCCGGCACTGGCCATCTCGATGGCCGGCGAGCCCGATCCCTTGCGCGCCTTGTAGGAGGCGAGCGCCTGCTCAAAGCCGGGCAGCGGCCTGCCGTCGCTCGGCACATGCAGCGTCTTGCCATTGGGGAACAGGGAGACCAGTTCCTGGCGGCTGATACCGGGCCAATGGCGCACATTGCCGACATCCATATGGACGAACGGCGAACCCGATGACGGATAGTAGCCGACGCCGCCGCCCTGCATCTTGAGGCCGATGTTGCGCAGCTTTTTCAGCGGCACGCCGGGAATATAGAAATCCATCGCCTTGCCGAGCATGTGCTGGCTCTTCTCGGCCACGCCCCTGCTGCGGCTGCGCAGCATCGAGTTCGTCGACGGCGAGCGATAGCCGCACACGACCTGGATGTAGTCCGTGGCACCTGCTTCCCGATACGCCTCCCAGACGAGATCCAGCAGGCGCGGATCCATCTTGGTCGGCTCGTTGCGACGCCAGTCGCGCAAAATGATGTTGATCTTGCGGAGACCCTCGGGAACGTAGCGGCCGTTGCGCTTGTAGACGATCTCGGCCTTCTCGTGGGTGTGGAGATGATAAAGCTTCAGCGACCGTGTTTCGGCGCTGGCTCCGCTCGCAGCCGCGGCAACAAAACCAAAAGCGACAACCAACACTGCCAGCCACTTCGGCCAGACGCTCAAATGATGGTGCCGCCTGTTTGTGTGTCGTTCGATTCTGTTCAAATCAAAAGGCCTTGCAGGCTGCCGTTTGTCCCCGGATTTGTCCAAACGGATGTGGCATTAGCACACCCGAATATCGATCCTAATGGTTAATCATCGCTTATTGAAGCCGAAATGCGGTAACACCGTGGCGATATCCCGTCAAAAATTGTTCACAAGGTTTCTTGGTAAACCGCTGGTTTAGATCAGATTTTCGCCTTCGCCCCGAACACGATCTGTTACCGTTAGCCTTAATGCGTGAACAGAGCTGTCCACGGGACAGCCACAATGCCGCTGAAACGGCGACACAAGGCCCGTTGTGGCATTGCAAGCTGGCGCCGGCCTTGTGGCAAAGCCGGAAGCCGGGCCAAAGCTCAGCCCGGCATCGCCCTTAGGAGGCGAGTCGATCGACGCGGCCTGTCTCCGGATCGATGCCGTGTTCCTTGAGCTTGCGATAGAGCGTCGAGCGGCCGATGCCGAGTCGGCGGGCGACTTCGCTCATCTGTCCGTTGTAGTGATCGATGGCAAGCTTGATCATCTCGAGTTCGACATCGGCAAGTGCCCGCACATTGCCGCGCTCGTCGAGCGCCCGCAACGTGCCGAAGCGAGGCTGCAGCCTTGCCGGCGGATCGAACGCGATTGCCGGGCCGCCCTCGCCGGGCAAGGCTTCGTCATCGCGCGCCTGCAAAGGCAAGGACGGCGACGGCGCGTCGCCATCCATATCGAGGTTGACGGTGCCTTCCACTTGCGCCCGGATCTGCGGGAAGTCCTCCGCGGTTAACATATCGCCTTCGCAAAGCACCGAGGCGCGAAAGACGGCGTTTTCGAGCTGCCGGATGTTTCCGGGCCAGTCATAGGCCTGCAGCACGGCGAGCGCTGCCGCCGAAATACCTTGCAGGCGACGGTGCGGGTCGGCCGGCGCGACCTTCTCCATGAAATGGGTGACCAGATACGGGATGTCGTCGCGGCGGTCGCGCAGCGGCGGCACGAAGATCGGATAGACGTTCAGCCGGTAGAACAGATCCTCGCGGAACTTGCCGTCCTTGACCTGCTGCAGGAGGTTGCGGTGCGTCGCCGAAATCAGCCTGATGTCGACCCTGACGGTCGAGCGCCCACCGACCGGGTCGACCTCGCCGTCCTGGACCGCGCGCAACAGCTTGACCTGCACGTCGAGCGGCAGGTCGCCGATCTCGTCGAGAAACAACGTGCCCGAATGCGCTTCGACGAACTTGCCGGTGTGCTTGTCGGTGGCCCCGGTGAACGAGCCCTTCTCGTGACCGAACAGGATCGATTCGACCAGATTGTCTGGAATGGCGCCGCAATTGACGGTGACGAAGGGTTTCGTGCGGCGGTCGCCACTGCCCTGGATGGCGCGCGCCACCAGTTCCTTGCCGACGCCGGACTCGCCCTCGATCAGGATCGGGATGTTGGATGCCGCCGCTTTCTGGCCAAGACGGATCACCCTGTCCATGGCCGGGCTGTGCGTGATCATGTCCTTGAAGGTCAGGAGGCCGCCGCGCCGGCGCGATGTGCGCTTGACCTCGCCCTCGACGGCCTCGACCTTGAGCGCATTGCCGATCGATGCCTGCAGCCTGTCGGGAGACGCCGGCTTGACGACGAAATCGAAGGCGCCATGACGCATCGCCGAAACCACGGTCTCGATTCCGCCCTGCGCGGTTTGCACGATCGCCGGCACGTTGATGTCGCGCTCGCGCATCGCCTTCAGCACGCCGATACCGTCGAGACCGGGCATGACCAGATCGAGGATGACCACCGACACCTCGCGGGCGCCGGGTCCATCGAGGATGTCGAGAGCGGCCGCGCCGC
>NZ_RZQA01000681.1:0-3607 GCF_004022915.1 Mesorhizobium sp. M7A.F.Ca.US.006.04.2.1 | reverse complement strand
GGTCGCGCGCATCGTCATGGCGCTGTCGTCGGGCCTGTTCGCCGCAACCGCGCAGGGCACCGCAGTAGCGCTGGTCGATGATCATCACCGGGCGCGTGCCATCGCCGTCGTCGTCGGCGGCACCACTGTGGCCGTTGCGCTCGGTGCGCCGCTCGGCGCGCTCGTTGCCACCGTCGCCGGCTGGCGCGGCACCTTCTTTGCCATCGCCGGCCTTGGCGCGCTTGCAGGCGCGATCCTGTGGTACCGGCTGCCGCAGGGCATCGTCGGCACCAGGCTGCCCTTGAAGCGCAGGCTGGCGGCAGCGCTGCGTCCCGGCGTGATGCCGATCCTGTTGACGACAGTGCTGGCGCTGATCGGCGCCTTCACCGTCTTTGCCTATGTCGCGCCGCTTGCCATCGAGGGCGGCGGTCTCAGCCAGATCGCGCTGCCCGGCATGCTGCTCGCCTTCGGCGTCGGCGCCGTCATCGGCACCATTGGCGGCGGCCAGGCCGCCGACCGGTTCGGTGCGACCCGCACCGTCGGCTGGTCGCTGGCGCTGAGTGCAGCCATGCTGGTTTTATTGTCGGTCATCCCGACCTTCCTGCCGCACCATATTGCCGGGCCGGCGCTGATGGCGATGATGGTGCCGTGGGGCATCGTCGGCTGGGCGTTCCCGCCGGCGCAGGCGAGCCGCATCATCAAGCTGGCGCCCGATGCCGCCCCGATCGTGCTGTCGCTCAACGCCTCGGCGCTCTATCTCGGCGTGGCGCTGGGTGCCGTGGTCGGTGGTGCCGTGCTGCGCTACGGCGCGCCGGCCGATCTCGGCCTAGTGGCCGCGATCTTCCCGATCGTCGGGCTTGGCGTCGTGGTCGCCGGCCGCTGGGCGGCTCGGCCTGTAGAAATGCCTGCCGAGTAGAGTCTTTGGCAAACGCTGGCCTTAGGGCGTGGCCGGCGGCAGATCAAAATCCAGCGCGGCGATCTCATCCAGAGCCGCGCGCAAATCTTCGGCCTTGTCCTTGCCGACGACATCTTCGAAGCGCTGCTGGGCGATTTGCCACAGTTTCATCGCTTCCTCGAGCTTGTCCAGGCCCTTTGGCGTCAGTCGTACACGCTTGACGCGGCGGTCCTCCGGGTCGGCGAAGGTCTCGACATAGCCGTCGCGGATCAGCGGTTTCAGCGTGTGGCCGAGCGCCGACAGGTCCATGATCAGCGACGTGGCGATGGCGCCCATCGCCGGCTCATCGCCCATATGGATCTGGTAAAGCAGGCCCTGCTGCGTCGCCTTGAGGCCTGACGGCTCCACCACATCATCATAAAACTTGCCGAGCTTGCGCGCCGCGCGGCGCAGCGCGGCGTTGTTGCAGAGCGTGAGGCCGGGCAGGCTGTCCTTTGACATGATGGTCCCTGGCGCCGGCGAATGAGGCCCGGCTGCTCCCCTCAAATAATCCCCGCCCGTCTCATTGACAAGATAGTGGCATATGCCTACTTCACGATTAGTGGTATATGCCACTAAATCAGATCAAGCGGCTTTCCGGCAGCGCGGCAGATGCCACGGCGCCGGGGTCATTCGAAACGAACAAGATCAGTTGAAGAAGGAACAGGACAATGAGTGGACAGGGCAACAAGGGCACGGCGGTCGTCACCGGTGCTTCGTCGGGCATCGGCGCGGTCTATGCCGACCGGCTGGCGGGGCAGGGCTACGATCTGGTGCTGGTGGCGCGGCGCGCCGACCGGCTGGAGGAACTGGCCGGGAAGCTGCGCCAGACCTATAGCCGCAAGGTCGGCGTGATCAGCGCCGATCTTGCAAACGACGATGATGTGCGCCGCGTCGAGCAAGCTGTAACAGCCGACGAGAGCATCACACTGCTGGTCAACAATGCCGGCATCGGCGGCCAGGCCGTCGTGGCCACCGCCGATGTCGACGCGGCCGAGCGCATGATCAAGGTCAACACCATCGCCTTGACGCGTCTAACCCGCGCCGTGCTGCCGGGGCTTTTGGCACGCAACCGCGGCGGCATCGTCAACATCGCCTCGGTGCTCGCCTTCGACACCTCCTTCGGCGGCATCTACAGCGGCACCAAAGCTTATGTGGTCAACTTCACCGAAGCCCTGCACCGTGAGGTCGAGGGCACCAATGTGAAGGTGCAGGTGGTGCTGCCGGGCGCGACCCGGACCGATTTCTGGGAACTTGCCGGCACCGATATCGCAAACGTTCCGAAGGAGATCATCATGACCGCCGACGACATGGTCGATGCCGCACTTGTCGGCTTGGCCAAAGGCGAGGCGGTCACCGTGCCCGCGCTTGCCGATGCGGCCAAGCTCGACACATTCCTCGGCGCCCGGCAAGCCTTCTACGGCAGCCTGCACGCCGACAAGCCGGCGGCGCGTTACGGGGTTTGACGGTTGAGGGGCTGGTTTGCTTTGCGAACCAGGACCCCCAGCCCGCTGCTTCGCAGCGACTTGCCGGGGCGAGCCACGGGTCTCGCCCACCTTCGGACCCCCATAAGGGGGAAGGTTAGGGGCGCGCGCCACCCTCCTTGAGGCTTGGAAAAGGCGCGCTCCCTACCTCCCCCTTGTGGGGAGGTCGGACCGAAGGCCCGGGTGGGGGGCTGGCGCGGGTTTTGGCTTGAGCGCTTTACACCGACCGCCACATCGGAATGATCGAGGCGGCCAGCACCAGCGCCAGCACGACGTTGAGCGCGCGCCATTGCCACTCGGTCTTGAGCAGCCGCGCCAGCACCATGCCGGCCACGCACCACAGTGAAAGCGAGGCGGCGGCCGCGAGGCCGAAAGTGGCGCCGAGCAGCAGCGCGAGCTGCATCGGTCCGCTGGCCAATGCCGCGAACGACGCCGCGGCGCCCAGTCCCATCGCCCATCCCTTCGGGTTCATCCATTGAATGCCGGCGCCGCCGAGAAAGCTGTTCGGCCTGGTCATGTTCACATCCAGATTAGGCGGTCCGCTGCGGCCGATCTTGATCGCCAGCCAGACGAGATAAAGTGAGCCGGTGACCTTCATCGCCAGTTGCAGCGAGGGCACGGCGAGCAGCAGGCCGGCGAGCCCGGCGGCGGCGGCGCTCGTCACCGTGGCGAGGCCGGCGGCGCTGCCGATCAGCAGGGGTACGGAACGGCGAAAGCCGAACTGCGCGCCCGATGCCGTCGACAGGGTCGTGGCGATGCCGGGCGTGGTGGTGGCGACGATGGCAAACAGGATGAGCGGGAAAATGGGCTCGAGCATGCGGCGTCCTCGGTGGGAGGGCTGCCATCGTAGCTGCGCACGAACTTCAGTAAATGCAATGTTTGCTATGGTTGACATTAGCAAGCATAATGCCAACCATGATCCGAAATCTCGACATGGCGCTGATCCGCACCTTTATCACCGTCGCCGACAAGGCCAGCATGACAGCGGCGGCCAATGCACTGCACCTGACGCAAGGTGCTGTCAGCCAGCAGGTCAAACGGCTGGAGGAGGCGTTCGGCTCGAGCCTCTTCGAGCGCGACCGGCGCGGCTTGCGGCTGACGCGCGCCGGTGAACAGCTATTCGGCAGGGGCAAGCGGCTGCTGGCCTTGAATGACGAGATCTGGGCCGAAATGGCTGGGAGCCCGGTGGCCGGCCAGGTGCGGCTCGGCG
>NZ_RZQA01000680.1:0-3618 GCF_004022915.1 Mesorhizobium sp. M7A.F.Ca.US.006.04.2.1 | reverse complement strand
CTACTGCCCTACTGCCCTACTGCCCTACTGCCCTACTGCCCTACTGCCCTACTGCCCTACTCCCCTCTTCCGCCGCAGCCTGCCGCAAATCGGCAATCACCGCGCGCCGGTCATGACGCCGCCAGGCGAGATGGAGTGAAACCGTGCGGTCGAACCACGGCAGGTCGCGAAACACGATCCGCGGCGGCGCGGCGGCACGCAGGCTGGCTTGCACCGTCGCCAAGCCGAGACCCGCGCTGACAAGGCCGAGCGAGGTCAGCGGGTCCGCCGTCTCATAGGCGATGTCGGGCAAAAAGCCGGCTTTGGCGCAGGCGGCAAGGAACTGGCCGCGATTGGTGTCGTCCGGCTGGCGCACGACGGTGATCCAGGTGCGACCGTCAAGATGGTGAGGCCCGATCTCTGGCACTTCAACGAGTGGGTCATCTTCGGGGATCGCCAGCACCAGCGGCTCATGCCGCAGCGCCATGGCGGCGACATCCGGATCATCATCGGGTGGCGACGAGTAGACAAAGCCCAGATCCAGCGACCGCTGCCGTAGCCCTTCCAACTGCGCCGCCGAACGCAGGCTTCTCAGCTGCAGGTGGAAATCCGGCCGGTCGCGACGGAACTGGCGCAGCATCCCGGCGACAAGCCCGGCATGAACGGCCCCTTCGACATAGCCGATGGCGAGCCGGCCGACGGCGCCGCTGGCCAGGTTGCGGCCGAACTCCTCCACACGTCGCGCATTGGACAGCAGCGCGCGGGCCTCGGTGAGGAAGGCGCGGCCCTCGGCGTTGAGATGGACCCGCTGCTTCGACCTCTCAAAGAGGGAAACACCCAACTGCTCCTCGAGCTGGATGATCTGCCGGCTGAGTGGCGATTGGGAAATATGCAGCATTTCGGCTGCGCGCCCGACATTTCCGGTTTCGGCGACCGTGACGAAATAGCGGAGCTGGCGCAGGTCGAACATTTCTCCTCCAAGGCTCAAGTCCCTCTGGGTCTCAACTTTAGCCTAATCAGTCTTAGACTGTCTGACCAGCCAAAAGCGATAATCGGCCATCCAACCAAAGGAGACTGCCATGCAGTTCTTTGCCCTTCTCGCTCGCAACACCGAAAAATTTACCGATGCCGATTTCGCTCCGCTTCTGCCCGGCGAAGCCGAACAGCGGCGCACGCTCTACGCCGAAGGGGCGGTACGTCAGGTGTGGAACCGAGGCGATATCCCGGGCAGCGGCATGATGCTCGAGGCTGCTGATGATGCTGAGGTTCGCGGCCACCTCGCCACCTTGCCGTTGGTCAAGGCCGGCATGATGGACATTGCCGCAATCGTGCCCCTCAAGCCCTACCCCGGCTTCGGCCCGAAGCACTGACAGGGCACATCCGGGGGTGACGAAGGCGTCACCCCCGGATTGACACGGGGGATCGACAGACTGTGATCGGCTGTCAAGAAACCGTCACACGAAACCGGCTTCGCGCGTGCTAGGAATCAGTATCAGGCAGCCGCCGTGCGGCGCCATCTTCGGAACATGTATCTGGCACCGCCCATGGACATCTCTCTCGCCCCGGAAGGCACCGACCTGTCGCCCTACCTGCCCGACGAGCACGGATTGTTCTTCATCTATCACTTCACCGCTGAGGGCGTGCGAACCAGGGACGCCGCCGCCGCGCACTGGACATGGCGCAGCTACCAGCTTTCCGACATGCGGGCCCGCCACGAAATCGGCGCCGATCGGGCTTTGCCGGCACCCGTGCGTGAAGCTTTCCTATCCGCCAGCCATGGCTGCCACATCGACCTTGAGGACGACTGGCTCTATGGCGATCTGCCGGACCTGCGCCATGACTATTCGGCGGAAGCGGGCGGGCTTGGCCATTTCCGCTTCGCGCTCAATGACACGATGCTGGTCGGCGCCCGCAAGCAACCGCTGCAATCGGTCGACAACATCCGCAAGGCGATCGAGAATGGATCGCGCAAGTTCCGCTCGCCAGCCGAGTTGATCGAGGCTGTCGTCGGCCAGTCGTTCGATGGCATGGTGGCGGAACTTGCGGCACTCGGCGACAGTCTCGACGGCATCGAAGACCGTATCGTCTGCGACGCATGGCACAATGAACGGCAATCCCTGGTCGACGCGCGCCGGCATCTGGTGGTGATCCACAGGCAGATGGCGACGCTGACCAATCTGTTCCGTCACCTTGATCATTCGCACCGCAACGACCTGCCAGACAGCATCAACGACATGGCCGCGCGCCTTTCACACCGGGCGCAGACGCTGCACTATGACGGCGAGCAGTTGCAGGCGCGCGCCCGGCTATTGCAGGACGAGCTTATGGCAAAGCTGACGACGCAGTCGAACCGGCTGCTGTACGTCCTGTCGGTGATGACGGCGGTGCTGTTGCCGATGACCATCATCTCAGGCCTGTTCGGCATGAACGTTGGGGGCCTGCCGCTGGTCGACACGCCAATGGGCTTTTGGGTGGTGACGGCTGTGTCCATGGTGATCGCGGGTGCGACCTATCTCTTTGTCAGGCGGCTCGGACAGATGTAGCACCCGCCGGCAGCTTTCACGCAGTGGCGCGAAGATCCTCGATGATGGTGCCGGCGGCGGCCACTTCCGCTTCGTGATCGGGCTCGCGCCAGGTCTCGGCAAGCCCAGCCGCATGCCATTCGCGCATCGCCGGCAGAGCAAGCAACTGCGCCGGATACGCTGCAGCCGCACCCTCGAAGGAGAGCCCATAAGACTGTGCGCGGAACGCCACCGGGGCAAAGAAAGCATCTACTGCGGTGAAATGAGCGCCCGCCAGAAATGGCCCGCCGAAACGAGCAAGACCATCATTCCAGAGGTCGCCGAGGCGAAAGAGGTCCTGCTTCAGCGCATCGGACATCGGAAACGGCTCTACCCGCACGCCGCAACTCATCGGACAGGCGCTGCGCAATGCGGTGAAGCTCGAATGCATCTCGGCGGCGGCCGAGCGCGCCCAGGCGCGCGCCTTGGCTTCGACGGGCCACACGCCATGGTGGCGTTCTGCCAGATATTCGACGATGGCCAGCGAATCCCAGACCGCCCAGCCGTCGTCGACCAGGCACGGCACGCGGCCGCTCGGTGAGAAGGAACGGTACAGATCCCAGCTCGATCCGGTCGGGAATGGCGTCAGCCGCTCCTCGAATGGGATATACAGCGCGCGCATCAGCACCCAGGGCCGCAGCGACCATGAGGAATAATTTTTGTTGGCGATATGCAGCAGGTACATCGAACCCCCTTACCGTACGGGCTGCGGCGCGGCGCGTCGCGCTGTCGTCAACATCGACCAGGAATAGACTGCCAAAGCCGCCCAGATCAGCGCAAAGGCGATGGCCTGGATGGTGCCGAAAGGCTCGTCGAAGATCAGAACGGCGATCAGGAACACCATGGTCGGCGCGATATATTGCATGATGCCGATGGTTGACAGCCGCAGCAGCTTGGCGCCGAAGGCGAACAGCAACAACGGCACCGATGTGACTGGACCGCAGCCGATCAGCAACGCCGTATCCGTGCCACTGTTGGATACGATGTGGTCCTGTCCGGTCGCGATGAGATAGACGATGTAGCCAAGTGCCGGCACCGACAGCAGAAGGACTTCGAGCAAAAATCCCTGGCTCGGGCC
>NZ_RZQA01000067.1:0-13105 GCF_004022915.1 Mesorhizobium sp. M7A.F.Ca.US.006.04.2.1 | reverse complement strand
CTCCAGATCCTCGTCCGAATGCGGCAGCGGCGTCCACCCCGCCTTTTCCATAGGAGTCATAACTACCCGTCCAATTCCCTTAACTGCGCCGTCCCGTGACGCACACGCGATTGACCCCCATTAAGCCTTAACATAGGGTCCGCGCGACTTTCAAAACAGGTTAAGGCTCAGCCCCTTAACAGCTTGGTAATGGAGCGAATTCATGTCGAAGCCCGATCTGGCGAGCCTCGAAAAGACCATCGAGAAGGCCTTCGAGGAACGCGATGCGATTTCGACTGCGACGCGCGGCGAAACGCGCGATGCCATCCAGTCGGCGCTTGACCTGCTCGACCGCGGCGCCGTCCGCGTCGCCGAGCGGCAGGCCGACGGCAAGTGGCATGTCAACCAGTGGCTGAAGAAGGCCGTGCTTTTGTCCTTCCGGCTCAACCCGATGGAGATCATCAAGGGTGGTCCCGGCGAAGCGACGTGGTGGGACAAGGTGCCGTCGAAGTTCGATGGCTGGGGCGCTGTTGATTTCGAAAAGGAGGGCTTTCGCGCCGTGCCGGGGTCGATCGTGCGTCGCTCGGCCTATATCGCGCCGGGCGCCGTGCTGATGCCGTCCTTCGTCAATGTCGGCGCCTATGTCGATACAGGCACCATGATCGACACCTGGGTCGGGGTAGGCTCCTGTGCCCAGATCGGCAAGAACGTGCATCTTTCCGGCGGCGTCGGCATCGGCGGCGTGTTGGAGCCGATGCAGGCAGGTCCGACCATCATCGAGGACAATTGCTTCATCGGCGCGCGCTCGGAAGTGGTCGAGGGCTGCATCGTGCGCGAAGGCTCGGTGCTCGGCATGGGCGTCTTCATCGGCCAGTCGACCAAGATCGTCGACCGCGCCACCGGCGAGATTTTCTACGGCGAAGTGCCGCCGAATTCCGTCGTCGTCGCCGGAGCGATGCCGGGCAAGCCCTTTCCGAACGGCGAGCCGGGTCCGAGCCTCTACTGCGCCGTCATCGTCAAGCGCGTCGACGCCAAAACCAGGTCCAAGACCTCGATCAACGAATTGCTGCGCGATTGATCTTTGCGCAAAGCGGGCGCACCTTCCGCCGGCGCGACAATCGGTCGCGCGGGTTCATCATGGAGGGGTGACATGGACTGGAAGTATCTGCTCACAAGTTTTGACGGTCGCATCAACCGTGGCAAGTTCTGGGCCGCGATTGGCGTTTTCATCGTCATTGGCATCGTTGCCTTTATTCTCGATGCGATCCTCGGTACACGCATCACCACGGCCAGTGGCGCCCAGATCGGCATCATCGGCATTCTCATCGCTCTGGCCTCGATCTATTTCGCACTCGCAGTCTACGCCAAGCGCTGGCATGATCGCGGCAAGTCGGGCTGGTGGAGCCTGATCATGCTGGTGCCATTGATCGGCCCGATCTGGTTTCTGGTGGAATGCGGCATTCTCGAAGGCGCCAGGGGCGCCAATCAATATGGACCGGACCCGCTTGCCTGACAGATCAGATCTCACCTGGCTTTTCTTCAAAACCTCGGGCCGCGTCAGTCGCGCGGCCTATTTTCTTGGCGGGTTGCTCGTCGCCATCATCCAGGCCTTCCCGCTCTACCGCTTCACGCTGGTGCCGGAAGGTTCGGCCGAGAGCAACATGTGGTCGTTCATCTTCTTCGTCGCCTTCATCGCCTCGCTGTGGTCGAACATTGCCCTGGCGGTCAAGCGGCTGCACGATTTGGACAAGCCGGGCATTGCGGCGCTGATCTTGTTCGTGCCGGTGGTCTCGATCGTGGCCTTCCTTGTGTTGTGCCTGTTTCCGGGGCAGCCTGGACCCAACCGCTACGGCCGGCGCACCAACGAGCCAGCACAACCCTGAGGTTCGATCGGACATGCGCTACCGTACGCTTGATCCGAAACTGATCATCGAGACCGCAGAACGGCTGGAGACGCGCGTTGCGGAGCGTTTCCCCGATGCCGGCCTGCGCGGCGTTGCCGCCGAACTGGTCTCGCTGTCGCGCGACCTGGCACAGGGCGCCAAGGCCCTGGAAGCGCCGATCTGGTGGCTGCGCGGCCTCATCGTCGCCGCTGTCGTTGCCGGCGCACTGATGTTCATCTTCGTCGGCACCGTCCTGCCATTCGACCGCATTTCCAAACCGGGTGATGCCGTCCAGTCGGTGCAAGGCATCGAAGCTTCGCTCAACATGTTCATCCTCGCCATTGTCGGATTTCTCGCCTTGATCCGCTCTGAGGAGCGCATCAAGCGCAAGCAGGTCTTTCGCCAGCTGCATGGCCTGCGCTCGCTGATCCACGTCATCGACATGCACCAGCTGACCAAGGATCCGGCGGCGCTGTCGGCCGATTTCAAGCCGACGTCGCATTCGCCCGCCCGCATCACCAATGCCGCCGACCTGGCGCGTTACCTCGACTATTGCTCCGAAATGCTGTCGATCACCGGCAAGATCGCCGCATTGTTCGCGCAGTCGGTCAATGACGACGTGGTCATCGACGGCGTCAACGACATCGAGAACCTGGCGTCCAACCTGTCGCGGAAAATCTGGCAGAAGATCACGTTGATCGACGGCCGGCCGGTGCAACAATCTGCTCCGGCGCCAGGCCCGGCGAGCCAAGCCGCTCCGCTTCCGCCGCGCGCACCAAGGCGATGATCCGCTGAACCGTCGGCACGGGCGTGCCGGCCTTCCCCGCCAGCCGCAAGATGGCACCTTGCAAATCGTCGATCTCCGTCGGCCGGCCGCGCTGAAGATCGTCCCACATCGACGAGCGCGCCTGCGGGTCGATCGCCAGCATGCGCCGCGCCAAGAGCCTGAACAGCCAGTCCGGCAGCCTGAGCACTTTCGGCAGCAGCGCCGGCCGCAGGCCGGCGATCCGCGCCGGCTCGATGCCGGACGCTTTCAGTGCCGTCAGCGCCTCGTCGATCTGGCCGGCCAGGATCAGCCGCCAGCGTCGGTCGGCCAGTTCGGTTGCCAGCGGCAGGCCGGAAAGCGCCACCAGCGCGTTGTTCAGATTCATCAGCAGCTTACCCCACAGCACCGCCTTCATGTCGCCATGCGCTTCAACCGCAAACCCTTCGACGCCAAGCAGGCCGACCAGGCCGGCATCGCCATCCTCGACCATCACCTTGCCGTCGCTGGCGCGGTGCACGCGCAGCGGCAGCTCGCCGTCCGGCGACTGCACCACATTGAACGGCACCATGCCGGCCAGCACCGTTCGCCGGCCAAGTCCGGCACGCAGCCTGTCGGCATTGTCGACACCGTTCTGCAGGCTGATCACCACGGCGTCGGGCCGGGCATGAGCTTTGATAAGATCCGCCATGTCCTGAGTGGCGCCGCTCTTGACCGTGACCAGGATCACGTCCGCCTGCGGCAGGGTGGCGGCCGGATCGGTGGTGACGGCAAGCGCCTCCGGCTTGATCGAGCGATCGCGGCCCTGGAGGTCGCTGACCCGCAATCCACCCTGCCGCAACGCTGCCTCGATGCGCGGCCGGGCCAGCAGAATGACCTTTCGGCCGGCCAGCGCCAGGCAGCCGCCGGCATAGCAGCCGATGCTGCCGGCACCGGCTATGACGATCCGTTTGTCCTTGTCTGCCATCCTGTCGCCCGCGCCGGGTCGCAACTATACGACATGAAAACCATAATATCGGCGGTATCGCCAGCCATGAGGCTGGCCCCTATGTCTGGCCGTGACAGGCCCTGCGCTTTCGACTATCGCTTTTGCCATGACGCTGCCGACCGATCCTGCCGAAAACCTCGCCGCCCTTATCCGTTGCGCTTCGGTGACGCCCGCTGAGGGCGGTGCGCTGACCGCGCTGGAGACGATGCTCAAACCGCTCGGCTTCCTGGTCGATCGGCCGGTGTTTTCCGAAGACGGCACGCCCGATATCGAAAACCTCTATGCAAGGCGTTCCGGCAATGGCCCGCATCTGATGTTCGCCGGCCACACCGACGTGGTGCCGGTCGGCGACGAAGCCGCCTGGACGCATCCGCCCTTCGCCGCCGAGATCGCCAATGGCGAGATGTATGGCCGCGGCGCCGTCGACATGAAGGGCGGCATCGCCTGTTTCATCGCCGCCGTGGCGCGCCATGTCGAGGCCAATGGCGGTCCGAAAGGCTCGGTCTCGCTGCTGATCACCGGCGACGAGGAAGGCCCCGCGATCAACGGCACGGTCAAGCTGCTCGAATGGGCGGCTTCCAGGGGCGAGAAATGGGATGCCTCTGTCGTCGGCGAGCCGACCAACCCGGATGCGCTGGGCGACATGATCAAGATCGGCCGCCGCGGCTCGATGTCCGGCGCCGTCACCGTCAATGGCCGCCAGGGCCATGTCGCCTATCCCTTGCTTGCCGACAATCCGGTGCGCGGGCTGATGAGCCTGGTCGATGCCTTGCTGCATCCGGTTTTCGACAAGGGAACCAGGGATTTCCAGCCGACCAATCTGGAAATCACCTCCATCGATGTGGGCAACCCGGCCACCAATGTCATCCCGGCCAAAGCGACCGCGACCTTCAACATCCGCTTCAACGACACCTGGACGGACGAGACCCTGCAGGCCGAAATCCACAACCGGCTCGACCAGGCGGCCAGGCGCAAGAAGTACCGGCAGGGCAAGAAGATGCCGGTCGACTACGAGCTCGTCTGGCGCGACCGGCCGAGCCATGTCTTCCTGACCCGTGACGACAGGCTGATCGAAATGCTGCGCGGCTCGATCAAGTCGGCGGTCGGCAAGGAGCCGACGCTGTCGACCTCCGGTGGAACCTCCGACGCGCGTTTCATCAAGGACTATTGCCCGGTGGTCGAGTTCGGGCTGGTCGGCAAGACCATGCACATGGTCGACGAGCGCGTCGCCATTGCCGACCTCGAGACGCTGACGCAAATCTACCAGCGCTTCATAGAAGACTGGTTCGGACAGGGCTGAACAGCATGCTTTCGGCGGACGAAACCCAAGCTTCGCTGACGGGCGCCTGGCGATTGATGCTCGGCAGAGCCGACGGCCTGCGCCTGCTCGACCTGTCGGCCGACGGCTTCTGGAATTCCTTCTTCGCCATTGTCGTTGCAGCACCGGCGCTGATCGTCGGCTGGGTCGGCATCGCCAACGAAATCGGCGATCCCGACGCCTTCGCGGGGCGCTTCAGCATGCTGGTGCGCCTGGCGACGGTCGACATCGGCTCCTGGGTGCTGCCGCTGGTTGCGCTCGCTTTCATCGCGCCGCGCGCCGGCATAGGCGGCCGCTTCGTCCACTACGTCGTTGCCAGCAACTGGGCTTCGGCCATCACCGCCTGGCTGATGCTGCCTTCGGCGCTGATCCGGCTTTTCCTGTCGTCCGCAAGCCAGGTTTCGAGCCTTGTGTCGCTGTTCCTCTTTGCCCTTTCTATGGTGCTGACCTGGCGCATGACAAATGCCACGATGGGCAGGGGCGCAGCGGTCGGCACGGCCGTTTTCGTCGGCATGTTCATTGCGTCGCTGCTGGTGCTGTTCGGCCTGCAGACGTTGCTCGGCATCACCGTCCCGGACGATGTCGGAGTTCAGAGCCTTTCCGGGCTCGTCTCGACCGGATAATCGACACCGGTGAGAAACAGCCCGTCGGGCGGCGCCACCTGGCCGCAGGCGGCGCGGTCGCGCGCCTCGAGCGCTGTTTTCAGGTCGGCCGCGCTCCAGCCGCCGTCGCCGACACGCTTGAGCGAGCCGACCATCGAACGCACCTGGTTGTGCAGGAACGAGCGCGCCGAAGCCCTGACCTCGATCATGTCGCCTTGTCGGCTCACATCGAGCCGTTCCAGCGTCCTGATCGGGCTGTTGGCCTGGCACTGGGTCGAGCGGAAGGTGGTAAAGTCATGCCGTCCGAGCAGGACCTTTGCCGCTTCGTGCATGGCGCCGGCGTCGAGCCGCTTCGGCACCCACCACACCTTGCCCTTGTCGAGCGCGGCCGGCGCGCGGCGGTTCAGGATGCGGTAGAGATAGTGGCGGCCAATGGCCGAGAAGCGGGCGTCGAAACTGTCGGAGACCACCGTCGCTTTCAGGATGGCGATGCGCGCCCCGGTCGCCTGCAGATGGGCGTTGACGGCATCGCGCACCTTGTCGCTCGGCCACGCCTTGACGAGGTCGACATGCGCCACCTGCGCGGTCGCATGCACGCCGGCATCGGTGCGGCCGGCGGCGCGCAGCCTGATCGCTTCGCCGCAGAATTTTTCGATCGCCTGCTCGATCGCCTGCTGCACCGAAGGCTGATCCGCCTGGTGCTGCCAGCCGGCAAACAGGCTGCCGTCATACTCGATGTCGAGGCGAAAACGCGGCATTTGCGGCTAGAGCTCTCGCCTCGAGCAATTCCAGGAAAAGTGTGAAACGGTTTTCCGTTCGGAATTGCGTTAAAACAAAGAGGAGTGCAGTTCGCCGTTTCCGTGAAAACGGCGGACTGTTCTACGCGGCGAGAGCGGTGAAGGCGGAGGCGTAGACCAGCCTGCCTGCTTCTGGTGCGTCACCCCAGGCCAGCGCCTGCAGCGCTTCGCCCTGGTATTCGCTTTCGAAGTTCTCGGCACGCGTGTGGCTATAGCCGAAACGCCCGTAATAGGTGGGGTCGCCCAGCACCACGGCCAGCGTCTCACCACCATCCTTGAGGCGGATATGCGCCTCGCGGATCAGCGCGCCGCCAATGCCGCTGCCATGGAACGAGGGCTCCACCGCCAGCGGCGCCAGCGCCACGGCCGCGAAGGTCTTGCCGCCATTCTGGACGAACAGCCGCGAAAACAGGATATGGCCGACCACCTGGCCGTCCTCTTCCGCAACCAGTTCGGCAACCGCGTCGCCGCCGGTCACCAGCGCGTCGACCAGACCGGCCTCCGCCTGCTGGCCGAAAGCGTGTTCCTCGACGAGGCGGATGGCCTCGCGATCCCGCGGCGTTGCCGCGCGTATCGACATCATGCTCATGAGAATTTCAGTCCTTTTTCGATCTTGGCCCCGCGCAGGAATTCCGACGCGGCAGCGGGCTTTCCGCCCGCCCGTTGAACTTCGACCAGCCTGATCGCGCCTGCCCCGCAGGCGACCGTCAGCCGGTCATCGAGAATTCCTCCCGACTCGCCCAAATCTTCCGAAGGCGACAGGCCTTGCGACAGCGTCGAGCGAAGCAGTTTCAGCCGCTCCTGGCGGCCGCCAATTCCTATCTCCGACCAGGCGCCTGGAAAGGGCGACAGGCCACGAATATGATTGTGGACCTCACTTGCCGAGCGAGTCCAGTCCACGCGAGTCTCGGATTTATCGATTTTCTTGGCGTAGGTCACCCCATCCACAGCTTGTGTGGTGAATGTCAGGGTGTTCCCTTCCAACCGCGCCAGCGCTTCCACCATCAAGGCAGCACCGACACTCATCAACCGATCATGCAGATCGCCGGCTGTCATATCGGGTTCGATGGCGCACTTTTCAACCAGCCCGACCGGACCGGTGTCCAGGCCCTCTTCCATGCGCATCACCATCATGCCGCTTTCCAGGTCACCGGCCATGATGGCGCGCTGGATGGGGGCGGCGCCGCGCCAGCGCGGCAGAAGCGACGCATGGCCGTTGACGCAGCCGAGCCGGGTTGCCTCCAGAACCGCCTTCGGCAGCAGCAAGCCATAGGCGACGACCACCGCCACATCGGCCTGCAAGGCGCGAAAAGCGGCCTGTTCGGCCTCTCCTTTGAGCGAAACCGGCGTCCGCACCTCGATGCCCAGTCGCTCCGCCTCGCGCTGCACCGGCGACGGCGTCAGCTCCAGCCCGCGTCGTCCGGCAGCGCGCGGCGGCTGGGTATAGACGACTGATATCTCATGGCCAGCCTCGGCGATCGCGCGCAAGGTCGGCACCGAAAACTCCGGCGTACCCATGAAGATGACGCGAAGGGGCATTTTTTCTTCCGGTATCCTGTCTTCTTGCTCGCGCAGTGTGCCGGCTCAGGCATCCGCTTCAAACGGGTTTACGAGCTTCAGGTCAAGGCCGTCGAAGTCGCGGGACGACCGTCGCGCTATCTTTCCGCTTCGATCTTCTCCATGATTTCCGCGTATTCATCGCCAATTGCGCTTTCAGATACGAAAGCCGAGCGAATTGCAGCCCACGCCGAGAGGCTCGACTCCTCTCGGGCCGGCCTCTCCGCAACTATGCCTTTGCGCAGAAGGCCGATGGCCTTGTCCGAGACGCTCTGGCCGACCTCGCGCGCCGCCAGTTCGATCTCGCGCTTCAAAGGCTCAGGAATGTCCCTGATCAGCATGTCGACCGTCGGCATCTCCATTTGGTGGCAATCCTGCCGACAATAGGCCTGGAGGGGACTCCCGTACCTTATCCCGCGAGCTTGCCCGGCGCCTTGTCCCTGGCGAGCTTCTTGAATTTCTTTACCACCATGTCGCGCTTCAGCTTCGAGATGTGATCGATGAACAGGACGCCATTGAGGTGGTCGATCTCGTGTTGCAGGCAGGTCGCCATCAACCCCTCGGCCTCTATCTCCTGCAATTTGCCGTCGCGGTCGAGATATTTGACCCGCACGGAGGCGGGGCGTTCGACCTCGGCGTAATAATCCGGGATCGACAGGCAGCCTTCCTCATAGACGGAGCGCGCGTCGGCGCTCTCCAGGATTTCCGGATTGATGAAGACATGCGGCGCCGGCGTCTCGTCTTCCTTGGCGAGATCGATCACCAGCAAGCGCAGCGGCTCGCCGATCTGGATTGCCGCCAGCCCGATGCCCGGCGCATCATACATGGTCGCCAGCATGTCGTCGGCTAATTTGCGCAAAGGCGCGTCGACACGCTCTACGGGCTTGGAAACCTCGCGCAGGATGGGGTCGGGAAGGATGATGAGCGGCTTGATCGGCATGGCGTTCCACCTAAGACCTCCAGCGAAACGCGTCAACCGGTTGGCATCAGGCGCGTTCACGTTTTGATCTGTGCTATCGCGGCGAATCGTCTATGCTGTCCACATGAATGATTTGAGCACCATCCTTTCGGAGCCTGTCGCCCGGCTTGGCGCCACAACGATCACGCTCGGCCATGCGCTGGCCTTCGGCGTTTTGCTGTTTCTGGCCCTGTTCGTGGCGCTGGTCATTGCGTTGTGGCGGTCGGCCAAGGCGCGCGCCGTGGCGGCCGCGGAAGCCGCCGATCATGCCCGCGATGCGGAAGTGCGGATGGCCGGCATTCTGCAAAGCCAGGCCGAAATGCAGGGCCGCATGGGCGCCATTGCGGAAGTGTTCGGCGCACGGCAGGCGGAGCTGACGCAATCGATCGGCCAACGCCTCGACGCCATGACCGGCCGGCTCGGCCAGACCATGACCGAGCAGACCAAATCCACGCATGAGAGCCTGGCCAAATTGCAGGAACGGCTGGCGATCATCGACGTCGCGCAAGGCAACATCCAGTCGCTCGCCGGCCAGGTCGTGCAATTGCAGGCGATCCTCTCGAACAAGCAGACGCGCGGCGCGTTCGGCCAGTCGCGCATGGAGGCGATCGTTGCCGACGGCCTGCCGCACGGCGCCTATGAGTTCCAGGCGACGCTGTCGAACGGCAGCCGGCCCGACTGCCTGGTGAAGATGCCGAATGGCGCGCCGTCGCTGGCCATCGATGCAAAATTTCCGCTGGAGGCCTGGAACGCCATCCGCGCCGCCGATGGCGCCGATCTGCAGAAGGCAGCTTCGCAGGCCTTCCGCCGCGACATCGAGATCCATGTCCGCGATATCTCGGAAAAATACCTGATCCAGGGCGAGACGCAGGACACTGCCTTCATGTTCGTGCCGTCGGAATCGGTGTTCGCCGAGATCCACGAGAATTTCGAGGCGATCGTGCACAAGGCGCACCGTGCGCGCGTCGTCATCGTCTCGCCGTCGCTGCTGATGCTGTCGATCCAGGTCATCCAGGCGATCCTCAAGGATGCCCGCATGCGCGAACAGGCGCACCTGATCCAGGGCGAGGTCATCCGGCTGATGGAGGATGTTGCACGTGTCGATGAGCGGGTGCGCAAGCTGCAGGTGCATTTCGGCCAGTCGGCCAAGGATATCGACGACATACTGGTTTCGACGTCGAAGGTCACCAAGCGCGGCCAGAAGATCGAGGCGCTGGAATTCGGCGCGCAGCCCGACGGCGATGCCGCCGTAGACGCCGCGTCACGGGGGCCCGCCGCCAAGGTCGATACCGGCGCGCGCGTTGCCGATTCGAAAACCGGGCAGCTCAGGCTGAGGGTCGTCGAAGGCGACGATTGAGCCGCGGTGCCGGACCGGTGCTACTGCTCCTCCAACGTGGTCATGCCCTGAAATTCAGGCAGCCAGTGCAGCGCCGAGCGGTGCCATTTCTGCTGTGTCGGGATCAAATCCTGGCGCTGCCGCGCGGTCCCCACGCGAATTCCATAGACCTTCGGACCATCTCCGACAGACGTGGCGTAAAGATGCGAACCGCAGTCGGCGCAAAAGGCCTGGGTGCGCTTGGCGCCGCTCGCCACGATCTTGATGTAGATTTTCGGCGTGCCCTTGGTGATGCGATAGTTGCTTTCCGGCGCCGGAACCGTAAGGCGAAAAGCCGTGCCGGTCAGTTGCTGGCAATCCGTGCAGTGGCAGATCGTGGTCTTTTCCGGATCGACCTCCGCCTCGTAGGTGATGGCGCCACAATGACAGCCGCCGTCTATTCTCATCTTCGTTCCTCCAAAGCCCCTTCAATCTAGCGGCGCAAGGCCGTGAGGCAATGGCACGGTTTTAGTCCAGGGCAGGATCGGATGCGGAATCGATCAGCCTGCGCCGCTGCTCCCAGGTGCCTGACGTCTGCGGCTTGACGAACAGCCGTGTGATCTCCGGCATTTCCTTCTTCAACTGCGCCTCCAGGCGCTCGACGCAAGCTTCGATCTCGGGCGCCGTCAATTGGTCCTCGAACTCGATGCTGAGCCCGGCGACGATCTCTGTCGGCCCCATATGAACGGTCAGGACGCCGTTCGCCCGCTGCACCGCCGGATCCTGCTGGGCGATCGCCAGCACTTTCATCTGCACCTCGGGCGACGCCGGCTCGCCGATCAGCAGGCCCTTGCTTTCGCGGGCCAGGAAGATCGCGGTTGCGCCAAGGATCAGCCCGATGCCGATAGAGGCGGCGCCGTCGAGCTCCGGCATCTCCAGCAGTTCCGCCGCCAATATGCCGGCGAAAGCGACGATCAGGCCGAGAAGTGCCGCACTGTCCTCGAACAGCACGGTGTAGACGCTCGGATCCTTGCTCGACTGCACGGCCTGCAGCCAGCCTTGCCTGCCCTTCTGCCGGCGAAACTCCTTCAGCGCCACCCACCACGAACTGCCTTCGAACAGGAAGGAAAGGCCCAGAACAATATAGTTTACCTTGGCGTTGGCGACCGGCTCCGGCGCCATGATATGGACCGCGCCTTCGTAGAACGACACGCCGGCGCCCAGCGCGAAGACGAGGAGCGCGACGATGAAGCTCCAGAAGTAGAGTTCGCGGCCGTGGCCGAGCGGATGCGTGCGATCGGCCGGGCGAGCGGCGCGGTGCATGCCGTAGAGCAGCAGGCCGCCATTGCCGGTATCGACCAGCGAATGGACGCCCTCCGACAGCATCGCCGAACTGCCGGTAAAGGCGGCGGCGGCGAACTTGGTCAGCGCGATGGCGAGATTGCCGGCGAGCGCCGCGTAGATCACCTTTTTTGAGCCGCCGTGCCCGGCCATGGCATTTGCCCCCGTTCAAGGCGCAGTCTAGCGGCCAGGCCGCTAAAGCTCCACAGGCATCACACCGCGCGAATGTCGGGTCGTCCACGGCAGCGGCCATGAGAGATCGGTCTATGGAAAACGGCGACTACTCGATGATCTCGCTGGTCCACACCTTGAAGCCGGCAAGCGTTCCCGGGCCGAAAATATGGGTCAGCGGCACGTCGGCGGCGTCGCGGCCGGAGGCGATCAGGATGCGGCCGATGCGCGGTGCATTGTTGCGCGGGTCGAAGACATGCCAGCGGCCGCCGAGATAGACTTCCACCCAGGCGCAGAAATCCATGCTTGCCCATGGCTTCGGCATACCGATGTCGCTGATGTAGCCGGTGCAATAGCGCGTTGGGATGTTGAGCGCCCGGCAGAAGGTGACGGCGAGATGCGCGTAGTCGCGGCACACGCCGCTCCGTTCACGATAGGCTTCCGCCGCGGTGCGCGTCGGCCGTGCATTGCCGTAGTTGAAGACGATGTGGCTGTGGACGAAGTCGCAGACCGCCTGCACGCGCGGAATACCCAGCGGCGTGTTGCCGAACAGCCGCCACGCCTCGTCAGCCAGAAGGTCGCTTTCGCAAAAACGGCTGGGCAGCAGGAACAGCAATGTGTCCGCCGGCAGGTCGCGCACCTCGTGCTGCCAGGCCATCAGGTCGCCCATCTCGAAGGTGCCGGGGTCGCGGATCACCGCGTCGGTGCCGAAGGTGAAGCGCCCGGGCGGCGCGACAAGCCGGTTGCACCAATTGCCGAAACTGTCGCGATAGCTTTCGATCGGCACCGGTGGATTGGAGATCAGGAAATCCGGCCGCTCGAGATCGGAGGCCCGCGAATAGTGCACATTCAGCATCGCGATGAGCGGCGTTTCCTGCGGAAAGTCGAAGCTCATCTCGCAGCCGATGTGGATTCGCATTGTCGTCCTGACGGCCTGCCTGACGATCGCCCGGCGAAGCTCGGGTCGATGCTGCAGTGCGAAAATGACCATGGCACGGACCGCCATGGTTTACGAGCAAATTAGAGCAATTCCAGGAAAAGTGTGAAGCGGTTTTCCATCCGGAATTGCGTCAAAACAAAGAGTTAGAGCAATTCACTGTTTCCGCGAAACGGTGAATTGCTCTAGAAACCGGTTGAAAGCGATCCGCTGTCGGCGGCAACAGTCGCTAACCCCTTGCGGTCGGGCGGTTCTCTTGTTTCACTTGGCTTCTCACATCAGGAGGAACGAATCATGGCTAAAGGTGCGATGAAGGCAGGCAAGGAAGCCCGCAAGCCGAAGAAGGACGCCAAGAAGCCCGCTCCGGCTCCGGCGCTGAAGGCGCCGCCGGTCAAGGCGATGAAGCTCAAGGACAAGTAGGTCCGGCGATCCACTTCGCAATAAGATTACGGCCGGCGACACTTGTTGCCGGTCGCTGTTGCTCGAGCGCCCGAAA
>NZ_RZQA01000679.1:0-3619 GCF_004022915.1 Mesorhizobium sp. M7A.F.Ca.US.006.04.2.1 | reverse complement strand
TTTCCACGCGCCTCGCCCAGCGCGGCAATCATCAGGTTCCGCCGCACCGTCAAGCGGTCGAATAGCTGGTTGATCTGGTAGCTTTTGGTGAGCCCGAGCTGGCACACCTCGGATACGCCCATGCCCGTAATATCGCGGCCGGCCAGTATGATGCGGCCGGAGGTTGGCGCGATCTCGCAGGTGAGCATCTTGAAGAACGTCGTCTTGCCCGCGCCGTTGGGTCCAATGATGCCCCGTATCTCCCCATGATCGACGCTGAGGTCGATGTCGCTGTTGGCTGTGATACCGCCATAGCGTTTGGTTAGGCCCTGCACCTGCAGGATCGGTCCGGATGCTGGCGCAGCACCACGCCGGCGCGCCGGCATCGGTTCGACGGCGGTCACGACGTGCGGCGCACTCTCGACCGCGGTATTGGACGATTCGATGCGCTTGCGGCCACCGGTCAACCCATAGAGATCGACGATCGCACCGACGATGCCGCGCCGCAGGAAGCAGACCAGCAGCACGAAAACGATGCCGAGCACCAACTTCCATGTGGCGCCGAGATGCAATGTGTTCTGGAAAAAGTCGCTGAGATAGAGCCACACCGTCGCGCCCACCAGCGGCCCGAACAGTGTGCCGGCACCGCCGATCGCCGTCTGCATCACGACCTGGCCGGACGTGTCGAACATGAAAGCGTCCGGCGGCATGAAGCCCTGCATCACGCCCAACAGGCCGCCGGCAAAGCCGGCATAGATCGCGGCAACCACGAAGGCCGTGAGCTTGTAGCCGTGTATGTCGTGGCCCAGCGCCGCGGCGCGGAGCGGATTGTCGCGGATCGCCGAAAGGATCGCGCCAACGGGCGAGCGTACGATGCGCAGTGCGACGGCAATGCCGATGAAATAGCAGAACGCCAGGAAGGTATACATCGTCCAGTCGGTGTTGAATTCAAGCACCGTGAAGCCGAGGTTGACGACCGGGGTTGGCACGCCAGGCAAGCCGTTCTCGCCGCCCGTGAATGCCGAGAGCGGATTGAACTCGACAAAGAAGAAGACTTCGGCGATCGCCACCGTGATCATGGCGAAATAGATACCGGTGCGTCGCAGGGCTATCAACCCGATCACGTAGCCGACGACACCCGACACGACGGCGCCCAGGACAATGGCAGCCATGACATAAGAGAAGCCGGTTTCAGTCAGGAGATAGGCGGCGAACATCCCGCCAGTACCGTAGAAGGCCGACTGGCCGAAGGACAGCAATCCCGTGTAGCCGAACAGGATGTCGAAGCCGATCCCGAACAGTCCCCAGATCAGGATACGATTGATCGTGCTGGGCGAGAACCCGAGATGGGGCAGAACGAAAGGCGCCAGGACGAGCGCCAGCGCCGTCAGAAGCTCGACGAGGAAGGGATGTTTGATGTTCATGGCCGACCGCGTCTACTCACGCCCTGCCGTGCCGAGCAGCCCGTGCGGTCGAAGCACCAACACCAGCGTCATCGCCACGAACAGCATGACATACGAATAACCAGGATTGAACATCGAGGTGATGCTGATGATTTCGCCGGCGATGAGGCCGCCAAGGATGGCGCCGGTAAAGGAACCGACACCGCCGATTACCACGACCACAAAGGTCTGGACCAGTATGGCTTCCCCGACATCGGGCGCGATCGACACCACGGGTGCGTTGACAATACCGGCGAAGCCAGCTGCCATGGCTCCGATGCCGAAGACGAGCATGAAGATCTTGTAGACATCGATTCCAAGCGAGTCGACCATTACCGAATCCTCGATGCCTGCTCGCACGATCATCCCGATGCGGGTGCGATAGAGCACGACATAGAGCATCAGCAGCGCCAGGGCGACGATGCCGAGGAGCGCCAATCGGTAGGTGGGATAGACCATGAAGCCGAGATGGGTAATGCCGACTAGCGAGGCGGGCGGCGGCACCGTGTGCGAGAGGCTGCCGAAGAAAAAGCGGACCGTCTCGACGAAAACGATGCCGAGCCCGAATGTGACGAGAAGCTGGTCCTCGAGCGGCCGCGTGTAGAAATGGCGAACGATCAGCCGCTCGATCAACACCCCCACGATCATCACGAACAGCGATCCGGCCGCCACCGCGGCGAGGAATGAACCTGTGTAGGTGTAGGCGAGCCAGCCGGCATAGCCACCGAGCATGAACATCGCGCCGTGGGCAAGGTTCAGGACGCCGAGCGTCCCGTAGATGATGGTCAGCCCGGAGGAGATCAGCGCCAGAAGCGCGCCGAGTACGAGCCCATTGAAGCACTGCGAAATGAAATTTGCCCAGTTGATCACTCTGCGCCCACCTTAGTCATGAAAAATATGCCCTGCCCGCGCGCCAGCAAGGGTTTGGCAGACAAGTCGCGAACAATCGACATCCCACCGAGCGCCGGGAGACGAACCGTCTGCGTCCGGGCAGAGCCAGTCCCGATGCGAGCGCCCTCTCCAGCCGTGGCGAAGCGGAGAAGGCGCTGCGGGCATCAGGTGTAGCTGCCCAGGTTGCAGCCGAACTCGTCGGGCTTCTGCATCAGCGGCGCGCCATCGACGACCTCCACCACATTCCAGTAGTCGTCGTCGCTCTTCATGTCCTTGGGATCCTTACCCTGAACGAGTACGACGGGTCGCACGCACTGATGGTCTTCCGGCCGATAGTGAACGTCGCCGACGAGTGAAGGGATGGTCTCACCCTTCTCGTATTGCTTGATGACGTCCGGCGGATAGAAGCTACCGGCCTGCGACACCATGCGCGCCCAATGAGCGAAGCTGACATAGGCGTTTTCGGCGCCCCATTCCGGCCGATAGCCGAACTTTTGCTGGAATGCGTCCACGAACTGCTTGGCGAGCGGATACTTGTCCTGCAGGGTCCACCAGAAATCGGTAGCGGCAAAAACCCCGGCTGTCAGTTCGGGGCCTACTTCCTTGGCAAGGAAGGGGATCTGGTAGGGGATCACCATCTTCATGCTCGGAGTCAGGCCGAACTGCTTGGCCTGCTGGATTGACAGCACCGCGTCGCGGCCCCAGTTGACGTTGACGATGAATTCGGCGCCCGAATTTGCGATATTGGTCAGATACTGGCTGAAATCCTGGGTGCCCAACGGCGAGACCTGGTCCGTCACCATCTCCCATCCGCCCTGAGAGGTCAGGTAGTCGTTCACCGACTTGGTCACGGTGTGGCCGTAAGTGTAGTCCGGCGTCATGAATGCCGCCTTCTTTCCCTTGCCGTAGGTCTTCACAAGAATCGGGCCGATCGCGTTGGCTGCGGTCTGGCCGTAGAAATTCTGGCGGAAGCCGTAGCGAACGCAGTCCTTGCCTGTTGTGTCGTTTGAGCCGGAGATGCCCGCGACGTAGAGGATCTTCTCGCGCTGCGCGAATTTGTTGAGCGCAACCGCGACCGCCGATGAAGTCGAGCCGGTCATCAGGATGATGTTGTTTTGGTGGATGAAATTCTGCTCGAGCTCGACGGCCTGGTTCGGCTTGGCCGCGCTGTCGGCGGACAACAGCTCGACCTTCTTGCCGAGCAACCCCTTGTCGACCTTCGGCGCCAACGCCTTCATCAACTCGTGGCCGTTGTTGATGTGGTCGACCGCGAGCTGCCAGCCCTTAAGTTCGTCAGCACCTTGCAC
>NZ_RZQA01000678.1:0-3629 GCF_004022915.1 Mesorhizobium sp. M7A.F.Ca.US.006.04.2.1 | reverse complement strand
GGCCGAAGAGATCGCCGAATTCATTGGTCTGGGCGTTCCAGCCCCAACCGAATTCGCTTTTCTCGCGCAGCTTGCCGACAATGATCGAGCCTTCGGCGCCGGCATTCTCGGCGATCTGCCGGACCGGCGTTTCGATGGCACGGCGCACGATATCGACACCTGTCCTCTGGTCCGCATTGTCGGTCTGCACGGTATCGAGCGCCTTGGCCGCCCGCAGCAAGGCGACGCCGCCGCCGGGCAGCACGCCCTCCTCGACGGCCGCGCGGGTTGCATGCAGTGCGTCGTCGACACGGTCCTTGCGCTCCTTGACCTCGACCTCGGTCGAGCCACCGACCCGGATCACCGCAACGCCGCCTGCAAGCTTGGCCAGCCGCTCCTGCAGCTTCTCGCGGTCATAGTCGGAGGTGGTCTCCTCGATCTGCGCCTTGATCTGTGCGACACGGCCCTGGATCTCTTCCTTGCGGCCGACACCATCGACGATGGTGGTGTTTCCTTCTCGATCACCACCTTCTTGGCGCGGCCCAGCATCTGCAGCGTTACGTTTTCCAGTTTGATGCCGAGATCTTCCGAGATCGCGGTGCCGCCGGTGAGAATGGCGATGTCCTCCAGCATGGCCTTGCGGCGGTCGCCGAAGCCCGGCGCCTTGACGGCCGCGACCTTGAGGCCGCCGCGCAGCTTGTTGACGACCAGCGTGGCAAGCGCCTCGCCCTCCACATCCTCGGCGATGATCAGGAGCGGCTTGCCAGACTGCACCACGGCTTCGAGCACGGGCAGCATCGCTTGCAGATTGGAGAGTTTCTTCTCGTGGATCAGCACATAGGGCTCGTCGAGCTCCACGCGCATCTTGTCCTGGTTGGTGATGAAATAGGGCGAGAGGTAGCCGCGATCGAACTGCATGCCTTCCACGACTTCGAGCTCGGTCTCGGCGGTCTTGGCCTCCTCCACCGTGATGACGCCTTCATTGCCGACCTTCTCCATCGCCTCAGCGAGGAAGCGGCCGATTTCGGCATCGCCATTGGCGGAGATGGTCCCGACCTGCGCGATCTCGTCGTTTCGGGTGACCTTGCGGGCATTGGTCTTCAGTTCGGCGACCACCGCTTCGACCGCCTTGTCGATGCCGCGCTTCAGATCCATCGGGTTCATACCCGAGGCAACCGCCTTGGCCCCTTCCCTGACGATCGCCTGTGCAAGCACCGTTGCGGTCGTCGTGCCGTCGCCGGCAAGGTCGTTGGTCTTGGAGGCCACCTCACGCACCATCTGGGCGCCCATGTTCTCGAACTTGTCCTCCAGTTCGATCTCCTTGGCGACGGTGACGCCGTCCTTGGTGATGCGCGGCGCGCCGAACGACTTGTCGATGACCACATTGCGCCCCTTGGGACCGAGCGTCACCTTCACCGCATTGGCAAGGATGTCGACGCCGCGCAGCATCTTCTCGCGCGCTTCGGTATGGAATTTCACTTCTTTGGCAGCCATTGGATCACTCCTTTATCTAGGCAGCATTCGTTGACTGGTTGGATACAAGAAGCCGTCAGGCGGCCTTCTTCACTTCGGCGATCTCATCGATGATCCCCATCACGTCGCTCTCCTTCATGATGAGCAGGTCCTCGCCGTCGAGTTTGATCTCGGTGCCGGACCATTTGCCGAACAGGATGCGGTCGCCGACCTTGACATCGAGTTCGACAAGCTTGCCGCTGTCGTCGCGGGCGCCGGGACCGACGGCGAGCACTTCGCCTTCCTGCGGTTTTTCCTTTGCGGTATCGGGGATGATGATGCCGCCGGAGGTCTTCTCCTCGGCTTCAAGGCGGCGGACCAGAATACGGTCATGCAATGGACGGAACGCCATGTCGTTCTCCTCGTGGACAAACAGGTTTTGAGGTTCCTCCGCACCGAACCGGCAATATCGGACCGGTGCGGAACGCCGCGACCCTTCGTCAGGCATCGCGGCGCATATCGAGCTAGTTTTGCCGTTTTTCGGTTTCAAGAGACCAGCGCAAAAATTTTTATACTCGACAAGAAAGAGCGCCAAGGCACTGTTATGGCGTGGCTATTTTCGGAACCCGCGAGCTTCTCGCGGCGTTGTTTGAAGAGGGTCGACAGAACCGATCGGCCCGGCCCGGCATTGGGCGGGTTCGACACAAATGCCCGCCGGCTGGATGCCTCAGCGGAGAAGGAGAAAGACATGGCCGATACGGTCAGCAACGAATTCCGCCTGCAAATGGAAGGTTATGGCCTGACGACGGCCGAAATCCACTATTACCTGCCCGATCATCCAAGCCTGCTTCAGCTCTATGTCTGGCAGGACTATGATCTCGCTCCGGCCTTTCCCGAACTCAAGGGTTTTCTCCAATATTGGGAGCGCGAACTCGATGGTCCGCTCCATTCGGTTCGCGTTGCTCATCACCGGCTCATCCAGCCTTCGGAATGGCGGGCCGTCGAGGGCATAATCACGGTCCACTAGCGTCTTTGCGACGGCCTCCGCTACGTAGGGAATCACGACATTGGGGCAGGCTCCCGCCGGCCCCACGCAGCGCGACAGCCAACAACCTCCACTCCAAGATTTCCAATTTCCGTATTGTAAAACGATCGCGCCGCGCTAGCCTGAAATCAGATGCGAGGCGGGGAAGAGGAATGGAGCTCCAACTCAACGGCAAGGTGGCGCTGGTCACCGGCTCGACGCAAGGCATTGGCCGCGCCATCGCCGAGACGCTGGCGCGCTGCGGCGCCGGCGGCCTGCTCGTCACCGGGCGCGAGAAGACGCGCGGCGATGCCGTTGCGGAAGAGCTTTCGCGGCTCGGCACGCCGACGGTTTTCGTCGCCGCCGACCTCGCCGACCCGGCAGCCCCTGCCCTTTTGGCGCAAGCCTGCATCGAGCGCTTCGGCCGCATCGATGCGCTGGTCAACGCCGCAGGACTGACCGACCGGGCCTCCTTCGTCGATGCCGATCTCGACGGCTGGGCCTCGCTGTTCGCGGTCAACGCGCGGGCGCCGTTCTTCCTCATGCAGGCGGCCATCGCCGACATGAAGAAGCGCGGAGAGCGCGGCGCCATCGTCAACATCCTGTCGATCAACGCCCATTGCGGCTCGCCGGAGCTCGCCGTCTATTCCGCAAGCAAGGGCGCGCTGGCCACGCTGACCAAAAACGCCGCCAACGCCCATCGCTTCGATCGCATCCGCGTCAACGGCATCAATGTCGGCTGGACCGACACGCCGGCCGAACGCGTCATGCAGGCCGACACGCTGGGCAACGGGCCGGGCTGGCTCGATGCCGCCAACGCCTCGCAACCCTTCGGCCGCCTGTTCTCGACCAGCGATATCGCCAACCTCGCCGTCTTCCTGCTTTCGGATGCTGCCGGGCCGATGACCGGCACGCTCGTCGATCAGGAACAGTGGGTGATTGGGGCGAACCGGTGAGCGCCATCGAAACGCAAGCGCCTGCATGACGCATCTCGCCGTCGGCGATTTCACGGTTGCCATCAGAAATTTGTCGCGATGACGGTGACTGAAAAGCCTATCGCATCATTCGCTCAAAGCACCCGCGCCGCCTCACAGTGCCAGGCTTCCCTGCTCCACCTCCTCGGCATTCGGATCTCCCGGTGCGGTGGCCCAGGCCAATTCGACCAGTGTCACGG
>NZ_RZQA01000677.1:0-3637 GCF_004022915.1 Mesorhizobium sp. M7A.F.Ca.US.006.04.2.1 | reverse complement strand
GAACACGAACACGCGGCGCCGGCTGATCTATGAGAGAAGCAGGCGCGGCGCGGTTCCCATGGAAAACGAATGAGGGTTTAACCGTGCCGTCTTTACGCAAGTCACTTTTCACCGCCGTCCTCGTTTCGGCGACCATGCTGTCCCCACTGGCCGCTTCAGCCGAAACCATCTCCGGCGCGCTTGCAAAGGCCTACCAGTACAATTCTTCACTGAATTCGGCCCGTGCCGGCGTTCGCGTCACCGATGAGGGTGTCGCCATCGCCAAGTCGGGCTACCGCCCGGTTGTCACCGGCTCGGCGGATATCGATTATTCGAGCAGCCATCTCAACGGCACCAATTCAAGCGTGCGGCTGACCACCGGCAATTTTGGCGTCCAGATCGACCAGACGCTGTTCGACGGCTTTCAGACCAGGAACAATGTTGCTGCCGCCGAAGCACAGGTCCGGGCCTCGGTCGAAAGCCTGCGCAACACCGAAGAGGGCATCCTGTTCAGCGCGGCGCAAGCGTATATGAACGTGATTCGCGACCGGCAGGTCGCTGTGCTGACCGAGCAGAACCTGCAGTTCCTGACCGAGACGGCGCGCGCGGCGCGTTCGCGTTTCGAAGTTGGTGAAGGCACACGCACCGATGTCGCCCAGGCCGACGCCTCACGCGCCGCCGCCGTGGCATCGCTGAGTGCTGCCCGGGCGCAGGCGCTGGCAAGTGCGGCGCTCTATCGCCAGATCGTCGGCGACGAGCCGGGCAAACTCAAGGGCGCTTCGCCGGTGGCAAAGCTGTTGCCGTCGAGCCTCGCCGCCGCCGTCGGGGTGGCCTCGAACGAGCATCCGGCCATCCTTGCCACGCAGCATCTGGTCGACGCCGCGGCGTTTTCGGTGAAGTCGGCCGAAGGCGCGCTGTTGCCGCAGCTGTCGGCTTCCGCCGGCGTTTCGAGCGCCTATCGCAATACCTCGCCTTTGCCAGGCGTCGGTTCGCAGGATGGCACGACCAATTCGGCCAGTGTCGGGGCAACGCTGACCATCCCGATCTATTCAGGTGGCCGCACCTCGGCGATCGTGCGCCAGAACAAGGAATCACTCAGCCAGGCCCGCATCCAGGTCGACGTCAGCCGCGACCAGGTGCGCCAGGCCGTCACCGCCGCCTGGACCGAGTACACCGCCGCGCAGCAGCAGCTGACGGCCAACAGGCAAGTGATCGAAGCCGCGAAGCTGGCACTGAACGGTGTCATCGAAGAGCGCAATGTCGGCCAGCGCACCACGCTCGACGTCCTCAATGCGCAGGCGACGGTCATCACCGCCCAGATCAACCAGGCCGGTTACGAACACGATGTGGTGGTGGCGAGCTACGCCATCCTGCAGGCGACCGGCCGTCTGTCCGTCGACCGCCTTGGCTTGCAGGTAGCGAAATACAAGCCTGAAGAGCACTACAACGCGGTCAAGGACAAGTGGTACGGACTGCGCACGCCGGACGGCCGCTGAGGCGTTCGGCCTGAACTGGCCGTGTTCCCTGCTTGAGCAGGATCTTTCGCGCTGCGGCTCTCGGGTTCAGATGGCGCTAATCTGTTGAAATCCCACAAGTCCCCAGATTGGGGATTCTCGTGCGGCGATCCGTCGGTTACGCTGTGGCCATGATTCGATCCGGCTCTGCCGGAGCGGAAAACCCAACAGGGGTCACAAGGGCGGCGGATGTGACGATGGCAACGGCAAGCAGCGCACAGCGCGAACCTTCCATGGAAGAGATACTGGCTTCCATCAGGCGGATCATCGAGGACAGCGACGGCGGCCGCAAGCAGCCGGGCGACGCCGATGAGCTGAGCCAGGATCTGGAGCGCGCGTCGAGCGTCTATGCAGCCCCCGACGTGGAAGCTTTTCGTGCCGACCTGCATGCCGCCCCCGAGGGCAGGAAGCCTGTCACGCTGGCGGAAGTCCAGTCACAGCTGCCGCCGGCCGAGCCGGTGGTGGCGCGCATGGAAACGCCGGTGCGCCCCGATCCCAGCCCGGCAAGGCCATCGATGACACTCGCCGAGGTCAGCGCCCGCGTTGCAGCGGAGCCAATCACGGCTGAAGCGCCAATATCGCGTCCTGTCGCCGACGCTTCCATCGCCGATTGGCGTCGCGAGATCGCCGCGGTTGGCGAGCAGGCCAGGGCGGTGTCGGACCGGAGCGAGGCACGCAAGACGGCTGCCCAGCCGTCGATGGAGGCTCCAGGGGATGAACCAACCGCGAAACCGGCTACCGAGCCGTCTCGTCCGGATGCAAGCGTGGTGCGGCCGGTGGCGGCCAGCGACGCGCCGCGTCCGGCGATCGTTTCCGAGCACACCGGCCGTCAGGTCGCGGCTGCCTTTGGCGAGCTTTCCGACGCGTTTGCCAGCCGCAGCAAGAAGACATTCGACGACATGGCCGAAGAGATGCTGCGGCCGATGCTGCAGGATTGGCTGGACAACAATCTGCCGACACTGGTCGAAAGACTGGTGCGCGAGGAGATCGAGCGCGTGGCGCGCGGGGCGCAGTAGCTGCCCATGCCGATTGCTAGAGGAAACGGCGCCTTCGTGGCGCCGTTTGTTTTGGCGAAGTCGTTGTCGGCAGGACGACGGATCGCTTTCCGTTGAAATGACCAAGGCCGCGCCTATCTGGTTGTGAGGGTCCGAGACAGCCCTTGCGGTTGACTTGGCCAAAACCTTCCGATTTACACCGGACCAGCAAAACTCCCGACAGCGCGGACCATTTTCCCATGCTTGAAAAGACCTACGACGCCAAAACCGTCGAGCCGAAGATCGCCAAAGTCTGGGAAGAGGCCGACGCGTTTCGCGCCGGTGCCGGGGCCGAGGAGGGGGCGGAGGCCTTCACCATCGTCATCCCGCCGCCGAACGTCACCGGCTCGCTGCATATGGGACACGCGCTCAACAACACGCTGCAGGATATATTGGTGCGCTTCGAGCGCATGCGCGGCAAGAACGTCCTGTGGCAGCCGGGCATGGACCATGCCGGCATTGCCACGCAGATGGTGGTCGAGCGGCAGCTGATGGAAAAGCAGATCCATCGCCGCGACCTGACCCGCGAACAGTTCATCGAGAAAGTGTGGGAGTGGAAGGCCGAATCCGGCGGTGCCATCTTCAACCAGTTGAAGCGGCTCGGCGCCTCGGCCGACTGGTCACGCGAACGCTTCACCATGGACGAAGGCCTGTCCAAGGCGGTGCTCGAAGTGTTCGTCACGCTCTACAAGGAAGGGCTGATCTACAAGGACAAGCGTCTTGTGAACTGGGACCCCAAGCTGCTCACCGCGATCTCCGATCTCGAGGTCGAGCAGCAGGAGGTCAATGGCAATCTCTGGCACTTCCGCTACCCCGTCGAAGGCAAGGTCTTCGACCCGGAAAACCCGAAAACCTTCATCACCGTGGCGACGACGCGCCCGGAGACGATGCTGGGCGATACGGCCGTCGCGGTGCATCCCGACGACGAGCGCTTCCGGCATCTGGTCGGCAAGAACATCGTCCTGCCGATCGTTGGCCGCAGGATTCCCGTGGTGGCGGATGAGTATTCCGATCCGGAAAAAGGTTCGGGCGCGGTCAAGATCACGCCGGCGCACGACTTCAACGATTTCGAGGTCGGCAGGCGCCACAAGCTGCCGGCGATCAATATCC
>NZ_RZQA01000676.1:0-3641 GCF_004022915.1 Mesorhizobium sp. M7A.F.Ca.US.006.04.2.1 | reverse complement strand
CGCTTCATCGCCGTCCACAGCGGGCGTGCGGCCCGGCCCGAGTGATGTTCTCCGCCGAAAACCTGTTCTTCCATGGCTGTTGTCATCATCGTCTCCTGCCGCGCGAACCCGGTCGCGATTGCGACGCGCGGGCGCGGCCCTTGGCCTTGTGAAACGACCGCTTGGAGCCCGGCAGAGGCTTTGGGTCGGTCAACATCTCGAAGCGCATTGCGCCGGCCATCGGCGCCACCTCGATAAGCCGGACCTCGACGCGGTCCGCGAGTTGGTAGCCTTTGTCAGAGCGTTCTCCGAACAGGGAGCGAGCCGTTTCATCGTATATATAGTAATCGCCGCCCAGAGTTGACACCGGGATGAAACCATCCGCGCCATACTGCGGCAATTGGACAAATAGTCCTGATTTGGTGACGCCGGAGATGCGGGCATCGAAGCGGTCATCGACGCGTTCGGCGAGATAGGCGGCGATCAGACGGTCGACCGTGTCCCGCTCGGCCGCCATTGCGCGGCGTTCCGTGCCGGAGATCAGCACCGCGACATCTTCGAGCCGTGCCGCTTCGTCCTGCGTCAGCCCACCCGGACCCAGTCCGAGTGCGGCAATAAGTCCGCGATGCACGATCAAATCGGCATAGCGGCGGATCGGCGAGGTGAAATGGGCGTAGCGGCGGAGGTTGAGACCGAAATGGCCGATGTTTTTTGGCGAGTATTCGGCCTGGCTCTGCGAGCGCAGCACCACTTCGTTGACAAGGCCTTCATTGTCGGCGCCGCGCACGCGCTCCAAAATGCCGTTGAACTGGCTTGGCTGCATCTGCGCGCCGCGCGCCAGTGACAGGCCCAATGTCTGCAGGAACTCGCGCAGCGATTCCTGCTTGGCGAGCGACGGCGCGTCGTGGACGCGATAGACCAGCTCCTGCTTCTTCGCCTCCAGCGTCTCGGCCGCGGCGACATTGGCCTGGATCATGAATTCTTCGATGAGCTTGTGGGCATCGAGCCGCTCCGGCACGATGACGCGGTCGACGGTGCCGTCCGGCTTGAGTACGATCTTGCGCTCCGGCAGATCGAGTTCGAGCGGCTGGCGGCCATCGCGGCCGCGCTTCAGGATCGCATAGGCGTCCCACAGTGGCTTCAGCACGGTTTCGAGGATCGGGCCTGTCTTGTCGTCCGGCGCGCCGTCGATCGCCGCCTGAGCCTGTTGGTAGGCGAGCTTTGCCGCCGACTTCATCATGACGCGATGGAAGGTGTGCCTGAGCTTGCGGCCCTCGGCCGAAAAGATCATGCGCACCGCCAATGCCGGCCGGTCCTGGCCCTCGCGCAGCGAGCAGAGATCGTTGGAGATGCGCTCGGGCAGCATCGGCACGACACGATCCGGGAAATAGACCGAGTTGCCGCGCTTCAGCGCTTCGCGGTCGAGTGCAGTGCCATAGCGCACATAGGCGGCGACGTCGGCGATCGCCACGGTGGCAACCACGCCGCCGGGGTTCTTCTCGTCGAGATCCGGCGTGGCGAAGACGGCGTCGTCATGGTCCTTGGCGTCGGCCGGATCGATGGTGACCAGCGGCAGGTCGCGCCAATCCTCGCGATGGTCAAGCGTCGCCGGTTTGACGGCTTCGGATTCTGCGATGACGTCGGCCGGGAAGATATGCGGAATGTCGTGCGCATGGATGGCGATCATAGAGACCGCCTTTTCGCTGGTTAGAGAGCCCAGCACGTTGAGCACCTTGGCTCTCGGCAAGCCGAAACGGGAGGCTCGCGCCGGCTCGACCTCGACCAGGTCGCCATTCTTGGCGCCGTTCTGGAATTCCTTGTCGACGATCAGTTCGGGCTGGCGCCGTTCCACCGGTTCGATGCGGAAGGTGCCGTCCTGCAGGATGCGAAAGATACCGAGCACGGCATCGGTACGTTTTTCGAAAATCTTCACCACCCGCCCGGTGTAGGCGGGGCCGCCCAGGGCGACGTTCGTGTCGTCGGCCGGAAAGGTCTTGGCCAGCACGCGGTCGCCAATGCCGGGCGCCGGTCCACTGCCACTGCGCGACAGGCGGATGGAAACGATCGGCGGCGGCCCATTGGCTGTGTGTTCGGTTGGGCGCGCCAAGAGCACGCCATCGGCATCGCGGTCGAAAATATCGAGGACCGTGACATGGGGCAGGGCACCGACGCGGGCCAGCCCCTTGCGCTCCTTGGTGAGGACGCCTTCGTCCTGCAGGTCGCGCAAAATATCCTTCAGCCAGATGCGGTCGTCGCCGCGCAGCGCGAACGCCTTGGCGATGTCGCGCTTGCCGGCGCGATCAGGATTTTCGGCAATGTAGCGCAGGATTTCGTCACGCGACGGCCGATAGTCGTCCTTGACCTTGGCCCTGGTGTCGGCGGTGCGCGGATCGCCGTGGGTTCTGCCGGTGATCTTGCGCGCCACGCTGTCCTACCCTTTTTTCTTCGCGGCCGGCTTCTTCGCAGCCGGCTTCTTGGCGGCTACTTTCTTGGTTGCCGGAGCTTTGGCCGCGGCCGCCTTGCGGAACGGCTTTTTGCCGCCGCCGCCCTTGGCTTCCTTCTCGGCAATCAGCGCCAGCGCATCCTCCATCGTCACCGACTGGGGATCCTTGCCCTTGGGCAGCGTAGCATTGACCTTGCCGAAATTCACGTAAGGCCCGTATTTGCCGTCGCGCACGACGATCTTGCCGCCGCCATCGGGGTGGTCGCCGAGCTCCTTGAGCGCAGCGGCCGTGCCGCCATTGCGGCCACCCTTGCCCTTCAGCTGCTTCTCGGCGATCACCGACACGGCGCGGTTGAGGCCGATCGAGAACACGTCCTCGATGCTTTCGAGATTGGCATAGGTGCCGTCATGCAGCACGAACGGACCGTAACGGCCGAGCCCGGCCGAGATCATCTTGGCCGTTTCCGGATGCTGGCCGACATCGCGCGGCAATGACAGCAGCGCCAGCGCCTTTTCGTGGTCGATCGACTCTGCCGTCCAGCCCTTGGGCAGGCTGGAGCGCTTGGCTTCCTTGCCGTCGCCGCGTTGCAGATAGGGGCCGAAGCGGCCGCTGCGCAGCGTGATTTCCTCTGACGTATAGGGATCCTTGCCGATAACCTTGGTGCCGTCTTCGCCGCCGCCATTCTCACCATTGGGGTTGGCGGCATCGCCGAGCTGGCGGGTGAAGGAGCATTCGGGATAGTTGGAGCAGCCGACGAAGGCGCCGAACTTGCCGAGCTTCAGCGACAGATTGCCGGTGCCGCATTTCGGACAGATGCGTGGGTTCGAACCGTCCTCGCGCGCGGGGAACACCAGCGGCGCCAGCTCTTCATTCAGCGCATCCAGCACGTCGGTGACGCGCAGTTCCTTGATGTCGGCGACGGCGCCGGAAAAATCCTTCCAGAAATCGCGCAGCACGTCCTTCCAGGCGAGCTTGCCGTCCGAAATCTCGTCGAGCTTTTCCTCGAGGGACGCGGTGAAGTCGTACTCGACATAGCGCTTGAAGAAGCTTTCGAGGAAAGCCGACAGCAGCCGGCCCTTGGCCTGCGGCACCAGCCGGCGCTTGTCGATGGTGACATAGTCGCGGTCCTCGAGCGTCTTCAGGATCGCCGTATAGGTAGAAGGCCGGCCGATGCCGAGCTCTTCCAGCTTCTTGATCAGCGACGCTTCGGAGTAACGC
>NZ_RZQA01000675.1:0-3652 GCF_004022915.1 Mesorhizobium sp. M7A.F.Ca.US.006.04.2.1 | reverse complement strand
ACTCTATGCCGCCACGCGCACCGCCTTCCCTGGGTCCCGCATCGGCGGCGGGATGTTCAGCTTCTTCACTGAGCTCAACCGTAAACGTCCCCCGACCGAGACGATAGACCTCGTGACATTTACGACGGCAGCGATCTTCCATGCTGGTGACGACCGATCCTTGATGGAGACGCTCGAATGTTTACCGCATATCGTCAGGACCGTGCCAGCCATCGCCAGGGGGCTGCCGTATTCCGTTGGGCCGTCCGCGATCGGGTTGCGTGACAATCCCTATGGCGAAGCGCCCGTCGCCAATCCCACGAACATCCGGCAGGCGGTCAATTTCAATGATCCGCGCCAGAGGGGCATCATGGGCGCAGCCTGGAATCTCGGCTATTTCGCTGCCTTCGCGGAAGGCGGCGCGGAGGCCGTCGCGCTCGGCGGCGCGGTCGGCCCGTTCGGCGTTCTCTCCGTGCCGACGCCGTTTCCGCAGTCCTGGTTCGAGGGCAAGGGCGAACTGTATCCTGTTTGGCACATCGTGCGAGGCCTGGCGAAACTCAAAGGCCGTCCGATCCGTCCGCTGCGATCGTCCGTCGCCGGGGCGGTGCGAGGGATCGCGGCGGTTACGGAAAAAGGCACCGAGCTATGGCTCTGCAATCCCTCGCCCAACACGCTGGAAGTCCGCCTCCCCGAAGGCTTCACGACCGCTGCAATTCTTGATGCCTCATCTTTCGTTGCGGCATCCCGTCAACCGGATCTGCTCGACCGCCTGACGCCTGTCGAAACACAGACGCTGTCGCTCGAAAGCTACGCGGTGGTGCGTGCCTTCAGGCCAGTATGATGCAGCATCCCGAGACAGTCCCTGAAGAGAACGGAGCATCCATGCATATACTCATCATTGGCGCTGGTGGAATGATCGGCCGCAAACTCGCGGCGGAGCTTTCCCGGACCGGGTCGCTCGGGGATAAGAAGATCGAGCGGATGACGTTGGCAGACTTGACGAAGCCCCCAGTGCCAACCGGTGCCTTATATTCCATCGAAGCCATTGCCGCTGATATTGCCGTCTCCGGTGCAGCCGAGGAGCTAGCCGCGCGCCGCGCCGATGTGATTTTCCATCTCGCAGCCATCGTGTCCGGCGAAGCGGAACGCGATTTCGAGAAGGGGTACCTGATCAATGTGGACGGCACGCGTGCTCTTTTCGAGGCGATCCGACTGGAAGGGGCGCGTAAGAAGTATCTCCCCCGGCTGGTGTTCACCTCGTCGGTCGCAGTATATGGCGCGCCTTTACCAGACCCTATTCCCGACGATTACATTCTTGCCCCGCTAACCAGCTACGGCACCCAGAAGGCGATATCCGAGCTGTTGCTCGCAGACTATTCGCGACGCGGCTTCCTTGACGGAATTGGGATACGGCTGCCTACGATCGTTATTCGGCCTGGCGCTCCCAACGCGGCGGCCTCGGGATTCTTCTCCGGAATCCTGCGCGAGCCACTCGCCGGCCAACGCTCCGTCCTGCCGGTGGAGGAGACGGTCAAGCATTGGCTGGCTAGTCCGCGCACGGCGGTAGCTCTCCTCATCCATGCCGCGATGCTCGATACGTCCGCGCTGGGCGCCCGGCGCACGCTGAACATGCCTGGGGTCGCGGCCACAGTTTCCGACCAAATTGCCGCGCTCCGCCGCGTGGCAGGCGCCGAAGCCGAGGCTTTGATAGACCGCAAGCCGGACGAGGCGATTAAGGCCATCATTGCGGGTTGGCCAAAATCCTTCTCGCCCACGCTAGCCAACAATCTGGGCTTCGTGGCCGAAAGCACGGTGGATGAACTGATAGCGGTTTACCTGGCGGATGACGCCCCGAAGGCCATCCCTTAACCGCCAAGGCAGAGTCACTAGCGTTTCCATGGAAGTTGAAAGTGAGAGATCTGATGCTTCTCGGCTGCATAGGCGATGATTTCACCGGGTCGTCCGACTTGGCCAACACGCTCGCCAAGGGGGGTATGCGCACCGTCCAGTACAATGGCGTTCCCAAAATCGACTCCGACCGCTCGGTTGACGCGGGCGTCGTTGCCCTGAAGACCAGAACGATACCCGCCAGCGAGGCGGTGAAGCAGTCGCTTGCGGCGCTAGAGTGGCTTAGACGCCAGGGCTGCCGCCAGTATCTGTTCAAGTACTGCTCGACATTCGATTCGACCCCCGAAGGCAATATCGGGCCGGTGCTAGACGCTCTTGGCGACGCCGTGGGGGCGGCACGCGCGATCGTCTGTCCGGCGTTTCCCGCGACCGGCCGGTCGATCTACCAGGGGCATCTTTTCGTTAACGATCGTCTGTTGAGCGAATCCGGCATGGAGAAACATCCGCTTACGCCAATGACAGATCCCGATCTGAGACGTTGGCTTGCACGACAGACCGGGCGCGGGATCGGCCATGTCCCCTACGACGTCGTGGCGGGAGGAAGCATCCCGATCAGGGATGCTCTAGAGGCTGCTGCTGCGAGCGGCTCTCGCTACATCGTCGTCGACGCCATTTTGGACAAGGACCTTATCGCCATTGGCGAGGCTGCCGAATCGGATGTCCTGCTCAGCGGCGGTTCGGGCATTGCCCTTGGACTTCCGACCAACTTTCGTCGGGCCGGGCTGATTGGCAGGGCGGCCATGGATTGGATGGGAAAACAGGGGCCGGCAGCCGTGCTTTGCGGCTCGTGCTCTGCCATGAGCCGACGCCAGATCGCCGAGCACCGGAAAAGCCATCCAACGCGCGTCGTGGAGGTGGACGCTGTCATGGACCGCGCGGCCAATCCTGTCGAATATGCCGAATGGGTTATCGGCCAGCAGCAGCATGGCTTGCCGCTCGTGTTTTCGTCGGCTGAGCCCGAAGCCGTCGCAGCCGCGCAGAAGCACCACGGGAAGGAGCGCGTCGCAACGGCGGTCGAAGGTTTTTTCGGCGAATTGGCGCGCCAGCTTCTGGCGCATGGCGTCCGCCGGCTGGTCACGGCGGGCGGCGAGACATCGGGGGCCGTCGTATCGGCGCTCGAGATTTCGTCGTTCGAGATCGGACCGGAGATCGACCCCGGCGTTCCAGCGTTGAAGGCCGGTGGGCTGGAAATGGTGCTCGCACTGAAGTCGGGCAATTTCGGCGCGGCTGACTTCTTCAAAAAGGCAGCCGGCGTCCTTGCTGGAGACGTTGTCCGATGAACGATGAAACAAGGCTCAGGGAGCAAATTTGCAGCGTTGCCGCGTCCATGTTCACGCGCGGCCTTACTGCCGGAAGCTCGGGGAACATCTCCGCTCGCCTCGGCGACGGTCGGCTTCTCGTCTCGCCGACGGGATCGTCCTTTGGCACGCTCGATCCCGCCCGCCTGTCGTTGTTTGACGCGGAGGGGCGGTTCGTGGACGGCGACAAGCCGACGAAGGAAATGCCGCTGCATTCGGCGTTCTACGAGACGCGCGGTGCGCGCGCTGGAGCGGTCGTCCATCTTCATTCAACCCATTCGGTCGCGGTTTCGCTTCTGCCCGGCATCGATCCGGACAGCGTCTTCAAGCCATTGACGGCCTATTCGGTCATGCGGCTGGGCAAGGTGAAACTGCTGCCCTACATCCGGCCTGGCGATCCGTCGATGGGAGACGCCGTGCGCGGACTCGCTGGAAAACGGTCGGCAGTGTTGCTGGCCCACCACGGC
>NZ_RZQA01000674.1:0-3656 GCF_004022915.1 Mesorhizobium sp. M7A.F.Ca.US.006.04.2.1 | reverse complement strand
CGCCTGCTAGCGCCAGTTCCCCCGCCAGCATCAATCCCGTCGGACCACCCCCGGCGATCACCACCGCATGATCTGAAACCATTGTCGTCACTCCCGTTTTCCGCACCTTGGTTCGGGTCGGTTTTACGGGAGGAGCCGGGTCTTGCCGCAAGCCCCTTGTGCGCCATATGTACGAAATGGAAGGGAACGGTATTGTTCCCCCTGTGGGTTGCCGCGGAACAAGCGCTCGGGGCAATTTCCCCTAACGATATCCAGATTTTCAGGCGCAAAAACCCAGAGTCTTCCGTGCTTTGGCACGGAGCTCTGATGTTCATTGGAAAGAAGGGGGCCGGTCGGCGTTTGGCAGCGGTACGAGGAGGCCACTATGTGCCAGCGCCGGCCGGCCGACCCCACGGACCCAGGAGATGCGGCGGACCTGAGCATCATGGGGTATTCCCAGGGACCGGAGCCGGCGGTCTATCCTCGTGCCGGCTTCGTCTTGGCCTGCACAGTCGCGCAAGAGCTTATGAAAATCAACAGTTTCTTAACCAAGGCTCGCGAATCGCTTGGATTAAGGTAAACGGGTAACCCTGTCGGGTTGACTGGATAATCGGGGCTGGATCACTACGCCGCCTTGGCGACGACCCGATTGCGGCCGCCGCTTTTGGCTTCGTAGAGCGCGAGATCGGCACGCTTCATGAGCGCCGCCACCGTGTCCACGCCCTTCAGCACCGACGACACGCCGACGCTGACCGTGACTTCGATCGCCTTGCCGTCCTGGCCGATGGCGAAAGCCGCCTGGGCGATTTCGGCGCGAATGCGCTCGGCCACCTTCTCGGCCACCGCGCCCTCGGTATCCGGCATCACCACGACGAATTCCTCGCCGCCAAAGCGGCAGGCAAGGTCGATACCCCTGACATTCTTGCGCAGCCGCCGTGCGAATTCCCGCAGCACCTCGTCGCCGCCATCATGACCGTGCGCGTCGTTGATCGCCTTGAAGCGATCGAGGTCGGTGATCATCACCGACAGCGGCCGGCGCCGTGCCACGGCGCGATCGAACAGCGTCTGCAGATGGCTGTCCAGATAGCGGCGATTGTGCAGCCCGGTCAGACCGTCGGTCACCGCCATTTCGATTGTCTGGGTGACGCTGGCCCGTAGCTGGTCGTTGTAGCGCTTACGGCGCACCTGCGTGCGCAGCCGTGCCGTCAGTTCCTGCTGGTCGATCGGCCGCATGAGATAGTCGTTGATGCCGAGTTCCAGGCCGCGAATGATGCGTTCCTCCTCGCCCTCCTCCGCCAGCAGGATAATCGGCACGAAGCGGGTGCGATCGAGCGAGCGCAACTGCGAACAGAGCCTCAGCGGATCGAAATCGGCGAACGCGGTCGAGATCATCACGCATTCATAGGATGTCTCGGCGGCCTGGAAGAAACCGGCATGCGGATCATGTGTGACGTCGAGGTCGGCCCGATCACGCAGCATCTTCTGGATGCGCTCGACGGATGTTTTGCGCTCGTCGATCAAAAGCACTTTCGGCGTCGTGTCCTCGGATGCGAAATTGCGGCTGAGCAACTCCTCGATGCCGATGTTGCGCGTCGTCGAGGCGCGCAGCCGCAACTCGTCGGTCAGCGACTTCAGCCGAACCAGGCTCTTGACGCGCGTCATCAGCTGCAGGTCGTTGACCGGCTTGGTCAGGAAGTCGTCGGCGCCAGCCTCAAGCCCGCGGACGCGGTCGGAAACCTGGTCCAGCGCGGTGATCATCACCACCGGAATGTGCGATGTCGCCGGATCGCTCTTCAGCCGCCGACAGACCTCGAAGCCGTCCATATCAGGCATCATCACATCGAGCAGCACGACATCGACCTTGCCGTTCTCGCAGGTCTCGATCGCATCCGGCCCGTTGGTGGCGGTCAACACTTCGAAATATTCGGCCAGCAGCCGCACTTCCAGCAGCCGCACATTGGCAGGGATATCGTCGACGACGAGGATCCGCGCAGTCATTTCATAACGCTCCGACTCGGCTGAAGGGGCACATCACGCATCGCCCAGATAGGATTTGATGGTTTCGATGAAACGCGGCACCGAGATCGGCTTCGAAATATAAGCCTCGCAGCCACCCTGGCGAATACGTTCCTCGTCGCCTTTCATGGCGAAGGCGGTCACGGCAATGACGGGGATGACGTGCAGTTCGTCGTCCTCCTTCAGCCATTTGGTCACTTCAAGCCCCGACACCTCAGGCAACTGGATATCCATCAAGATGAGATCCGGCCGGTGCTGGCGTGCCAGATCGAGCGCTTCCAGACCGTTGCGGGTGCGCACGGTCTCGTAACCGCTTGCCTCGATGAGGTCCCGAAAGAGCTTCATGTTGAGCTCATTGTCCTCGACGATCATAACCTTCTTCGGCATCGATATCCCGTCCCGGCCGCCCTTCCGCTTCGAAGGCGACCGTCATGCGCCCATGTCTGAACGCACCAAACCCTGCTTCACTTTACGGCAATATGATTGACGAAACGGAAATCCGCGGCTGGAAAACAGCGCGAATTCTACCTCGTCGCCTGCGCGTCCAAAGGGCGCGCCACGCTCTAATGGCTTGCCGCAAGCAACTCTTGCCATTACTGCGGGAGAGACTCATCCACACACCGAAGGTAGTGATGGCAAACGCAGCGTCAATGCGCGAAGAAGCGGAATCGATTGCCGTGAAGGCCCTGGGCTTTGTCGCCTCCGATCCGGAGCTTTTGCCGCGCTTTCTGGCTATCACCGGCATAGAGGTCCATTCGATCCGCAAAGCCGCCAGTGAGCCAGGTTTCCTGGCTGGTGTCCTGCAATTCATCCTCGCCCACGAGCCGACGCTGATGCGCTTTGCCGAGGAAACCGGCACCCCGCCGGCTGCTGTCGGCAAGGCCCTGCGGTCGCTGCCGCTGGGCGATGACAACCACGAGCATTCCATATGAGCGATGATCCAGAAACAGCGCGCCAGATCGAAGAACTGGCAGCCGACAACCGGCCGTTGCTGGTGCTCGATGTCGACGATGTCGTGCTCGAATTCATCCGCCCGTTTCCGAATTTCCTCAAGACGCGTGGCTATGGCCTGACGCTGGCCTCGTTCCGGCTGACCGGCAACATCGCAGAGACGGCCAGCGGCCGCCTGATCGAACAGCCCGAAGTCACGGCACTGCTGGGCGATTTCTTTGACACGCAAGCCGATTGGCAAAACATTACGGACGGCGCGGCAGAGGCCCTGGCAGGGCTTGGCGACCGCGCGGAAATCATCTTGCTGACGCCATGCCACACAAACACCGTGCCGTGCGTCGTGTCCATCTCGACGCGCTTGGACTGAGCTACCCGCTTCTGACCACTGAAATGGCCAAAGGACCGGCAGTGGCCAAGCTTCGCGGCAAGGCCGGCCGACCGGTGGTCTTCGTCGACGATCAGCCGCACAATCTGGCGTCGGTGCGGGAATCGGTCGCCGACGCCGAACTGTTCCACCTGATGGCCGACAATTCGCTGCGCGCATTCCTGCCTCCGGTGACGGACGATGTGGTCGTCGTCCAGGACTGGCACGAAGCCGCGCCGAAGATCGCAAGCGCGCTGGGGCTCTAAACTCCAGCCTTCAAGGGTTCAGTTTCGCACCTGCGCCGCCGCTGTCGTCCCCGCTGTCATCGTCGCCGTCACCATCGTCC
>NZ_RZQA01000673.1:0-3657 GCF_004022915.1 Mesorhizobium sp. M7A.F.Ca.US.006.04.2.1 | reverse complement strand
GATGTAGCCTGCATTGCCGGGCTTGCGGGCGACGGCCAGCGTTGCCGGATTGCGCAGGATCGGCTCAGGCAACGAGACATTGCCGATCTTCTGGTTGGTGATCTGCAGCGCGTCGAAAATGGAAAGCACGACACCATCGGCGCGACCAGCCTGGAGTTCCATAAGCGCCAGGCCACGATCTTCCACCGGCGTGATCTTGGCCTTCGGCAGCAGGGCTTCGGCGACGACCTGCATGGTGCTGCCCTTCTGCACGACGACGGTCTTGTCCGGCGAATTGAGTTCGGCCCAGGTCTTCACCGGCTTGCCGGGAGGCGTCAGCACGGCCCAGGCGTCGGTGAACAGCGGCTCCCACAGATAGTCGACGACAAGACCGCGCTTCGGGTTCGGATTGACGCCGATGGCGATGTCGATCTTGTTGGACTGGAAGTCGGCGGCCAGATTGCCCCAGGTCGTTTCGACAGGCTCGAGCTTGACGCCGAGCTGGGTCGCGATCTCGCCCAGGAATTCGTAGTAGAAGCCGCTCCACTGGCCGGTGGCCGGATCCTTGATGTAGCCCGGCTCCTCGCCGGTCATTACCGGAACCTTGAGCACGCCGCTGGCGCGGATCTGGTCGATGACGGCGGACGGATTGTCGTCCGCGGAGGCTGCGATCGGCGCCGTGAGCAGGCCGAGGCCAATGGTCAAAGCGGCCATGAACGTACGCATTACTGTGAATTTCATGTCATTCCCCTTTTCTGAGTTTTTGGTGATTACCGGGCTAGAAATCCCTTCGAGAGAGGGTCGCCCTTCTCGAAATAGATTGTCTGGGTCGAGGTGATGAAGGCCGAGCCCTCGATCTCGATGATCATCGCGTCGCGGCCTTGCTCCTCGACGCGCTGTTGCAGGCGCGCCTCGAACGGAATGCCGAAGATGTTTCTGGCGTGATAGGTCTGGTCGGGACGGATCAACCCCTTCTCAAGCAGATAGGTCAGGCGCGCTGACGTGCCGGTGCCGCATGGCGAGCGGTCGAATTTGTTGGATTCCAGGACAAGGAAATGCGTCGCCGAATACTCGCTGTCCGCATCGTAGAACAGCACGCTCGGTGCGGCTGCGCCGGCCAGCAGCGGCAGGTCTTTGGTCGCCGCCTTGATCGCGGCCTTGATCCTGGCGCCGGCCAGCATAAGGGCCGACGCATTGTCCGGGATCAGCTTGGACCCGAGTGGCACGGCGTCTACCAGCGCGTACCACATGCCGGCGTAGACGATTGCGGCATCGACCTTGCCGACACCTTCGACGGAAACGCTTAAGCGCTCCAGCCCGACATAGCTCGGGACATTGGCGATCCGCGCCCGGTCGAGCGAGCCGTCTTCGTTCCAGATCAGATGAATGGTCACGATCCCCGCCGGCGTTTCCAGCGTAAAGCTGTCGCCGGTTTCGACAGAAATCTGTCCTGTGAAGGCCAACGTCCTGGCAAGGCCGATCGTGCCGTGACCGCACATGTCGAGATAGACATAGGACGAGATGAAGAACGCCCCATAGTCGGCGACTTCAGAGGCGACCGGTACGAGACCGACCATGGCCGCATGGCCGCGCGGCTCATGCAGCAGTGCCGGGCGCAGGTGGTCGAAGCGATCGCGGAAATGGTCGCGCTTCTCCCGCACGCTCGAACCGGAGAGTTTCGGAACGCCGCTCAGGATGACGCGTGTGGGATGGCCGGCGGTATGGGAATCGATGACGCTGAACGCTGACGCAAAGCTGGACACGACCTAGCCCTCTCCGAAAGCGTCGCGAATGCCGGCCCGCATGCTCTGCCAGATTTCCCGGATGAGGTTTTCGGTCATCGCCTTGGCGCTTTCGCCATCGCCGGCGGTGATCGCATCATAGATGCGGGCCGTGTCGTCGAGCGACAGCTGGATGATCTTCGGATCCTGCTCGTAGGCGTGATAGCGGTAACGCAAGGCCTGCTTTTCCAGCCCACCAAGCAGGCGTGTCAGCGTCTTGTTGCCGGCCAGCGTGTAGGTCAGGAAGGAGCCGCGCACGTCGACGATGAAGAACTGCCGCGCATCTTTCCTGGCCTGGGCCTGCTTCAGCTCCGACAACAGGCTCTTGAACTCAGCCTTCTTCTCGATGTCTGCGGATTCGGCGGCTTGCTTGGCTACCAGCCCTTCCAGCTCGATGCGGCAAGTGTAGACCTCATCGAAATCGCGCTGCGACATCGGCGAGACCCAGATGCCGCGCCTGGCCTCGCGCATCACCAGGCCGTCCCGCTCGAGCAGCCTCAGCGCCTCGCGCACCGGTGACCGGCTGACGCCGTAGCGCGCGGCGACCATTTCCTCGGTCAATCGCTCCCGGGATTTGAGGCGGCCGAAGATGATTTCCTCCTCGAGCATCTCGGCGAGATTCTCGGGGATGGCGACCGACAATTTCTGGATGCGCGCTAAAATCATGTCGACACCATACTGTATACAATGTACAGGTCAAGGCATGGCGGAAACTTTCTTGTGACGTGTAATCTCCCGGCGCTTTCCGCGCCCCGCCGGGCTGAAAGGGCTAGGACATGTATCCAGAGACGATCGAGCTGCTGATTGACGGCGTGTGGTGCCAGGGATCGGACGGTAAGTCCGAAACGCTGATCAATCCCGCCACCGAAGAAGTGTTGGCGACCGTGCCGCATGCCACGGAGGCTGATCTCGACCGCGCTCTCGCGGCCTCGCTCAAAGGCTTCAAGCTGTGGAAGACCATGACCGCCATGCAGCGCTGGGCGATCATGGACAAGGCCGCCGACCTGATCGAGCAGCGCAAGGACACCATTGCCCGCACGCTGACGATGGAAAACGGCAAGGCGCTGGCGGAAGCCACCGGCGAGGTGCAGTTCGCAGCGGACGCGACCCGCTGGTATGCGGAAGAAGGCAAGCGCGCCTATGGCCGTATCGTCCCTGCCCGGCTGCCCGGGGTGCGGCAGATGGTGTTCAAGGAACCGGTCGGCCCGGTCGTCGCCTTCGCCGCCTGGAACTTCCCGGCCAGCAATGTCATTCGCAAGATCTCGGGCGCGCTTGGCGCCGGCTGCTCGATCATTCTGAAACCGGCGGAGGAAACGCCCGGAACCGCCGTGGCGATCGCCCGCTGCTTCCAGGACGCAGGACTGCCGGCGGGCGTGCTCAACATCGTGTTCGGCGAGCCTGCGCGGGTTTCGTCCTATCTGATCGCCTCGCCGATCCCGAAGAAGGTCTCGCTGACCGGCTCGACCGCAGTTGGCAAGCTGCTGCAGAAGCAGGCTGCCGACACGTTGAAGCGCTGCACCATGGAGCTTGGCGGCCACGCCCCCGTCATCGTCTATGAGGATGCCGACCTCGACAAGACGCTCGATACTGTGGTCGCCTTCAAGTTCCGCAACGCCGGCCAGGTGTGCACCTCGCCGACCCGCTTCTATGTGCATGAGGCTGTCTACGACCGCTTCATCGACGGCTTTGCCGCCCGCGCCGAAAAGCTCAGGATTGGAGACGGTCTCGACAGCGCTGTGCAGATGGGGCCGATGATTGCGCCACGGCGGCTCGATGCCATGGACGGTTTCGTCAGCGATGCAACGGCGAAGGGCGCGACTGTCATCACCGGCGGCAAACGTGTCGGCAACAAAGGCTATTTCTACGCCCCGACATTGCTGAAAGACGTGCCCGACAC
>NZ_RZQA01000672.1:0-3660 GCF_004022915.1 Mesorhizobium sp. M7A.F.Ca.US.006.04.2.1 | reverse complement strand
GGTCTTCATCGGCCGGCACAGCCTGGCTTTCTATTTGATCCACCAGCCGCTGCTGATCGGCTGCGTCTGGCTGTTCTCGCAGATCATGCCGGCGCAGGTCGAAACCCCGCAGGTGAATTTCCTCAAAACCTGTCAGCTGTCCTGCGAGCAGTCGCGCGACACCGAGTTCTGTACGAGCTACTGTGTCTGCATGCTCGATACGCTCGAGGGCGAGTCCACGCTTGATAGGCTCTACAACAACGATCAGACTGCGGAGTGGAAAGCGCATTTGTCCGATCTCGCCGGCATGTGCACCGCCAAGACCGACAGCAAGTTGATGGAGGGAGGGGCCGAATGACCGAGAACCAGCCGAAGCCGGGGCTCATACCGTGGCCGCCGCTGATCTACATCGCCGCCATCGCCGTCAGCATCGCACTGGGCCTGCTCTATCCCCTGCCCTGGATCGGCGACCTGCTGGGCGATATCCTGTTCGCGGCCGGCTGGGTGGCGCTGTTTGCCGTCGCCGCACTCTGGTTCACCGCGATCCGCACCATGATCCGGGCCAAGACCACGCTCAACCCCAACGCTGTACCCGATCACCTGGTCACCACGGGTCCCTTCGGCGTCACCCGCAATCCGATGTATCTGGCCAACACGCTGCTGTTGATCGGCGTCGCCTTTGTCTCGGGCATCGTGTGGTTCCTGCCGCTGGCGTTCATCGCCGCCTATGCCACGCAGAAGGTGGCGATCGAAGGCGAGGAAAAGGTGCTGGCGGCAAAATTCGGCAAGAAATACCGCGACTACGCCAAACGCGTGCGCCGCTGGATTTGAGCTGGCTTTCAAGCGGCCAATCTCCCCCTCGTGGGGGAGATGTCCGGCAGGAGAGAGGGGGGCGCTGTCCCTCAAACTCTCTGCCTAGGTATTCACGCCAAGCTCCACCAGCCGCTCCACACAAGACTCCTCGGCCTGGTCGAGTTCAGCCAGCGTCTCCTCGAGGTCGCGGCGTTTCTGCCGGAGATCCTCGCGCTTTTCCTCGATGCGCTTGATCATCAGGTTGAGCTGGCCGACTTCGCCGGGCGGCTCCTTGTACATCTGGATGATTTCGCGAATCTCGTTGATCGAGAAGCCAAGCCTTTTGCCGCGCATGATCTGGCGAATGAGCTGCCGGTCGGAGGGGCGAAACAGCCGCGTGCGGCCGCGCCGCACCGGCTGCACCAGTCCTTCGTCCTCGTAAAAGCGCAGCGTCCGCGTCGACACGTCGAACTCGCGGGTCAACTCGGTGATCGAATAATATTCTCGCATTGCCACTCCCACACGCCGAAACACCGGGGCGATCGCCATGGCGGCGTCACCCTTCTGTCCCGAACCAAAACCCATGCCATGCCGGAATCGACATGGCGCCCCGCGCGAGCCTCGCACGGCATTTACGTAAAAGTCAATTGAGCCAAAAGGCGTGCCTTCAGGGCACGCCGAACCACCACGTGGCAATGCCGAGAAATGCAAAGAAACCGACGACGTCGGTAACCGTGGTGACGAAGACCGCCGAAGCGACCGCCGGATCGACCTTGAAACGATCGAGCAGCAGCGGGATCAGGATGCCGGCCAGGGCGGCCACGAACATGTTGATGATCATCGCCGCCGCGATGATCCCGCCCAGATTGGGATCACGGAACCAGGCTGCCGCGACGATGCCGATCAGGATGGCGAAGACGATGCCGTTGATGAAGCCGACACCCATCTCGCGGCGAATGATGCGGGCGGCGTTGTAGATGTCCAGATCCCTGGTCGCCAGCGCCCGCACCGTGACGGTCATCGTCTGCGAGCCGGCATTGCCGCCCATGCCCGCGACGATCGGCATCAGCACCGCCAGTGCCACGATGTGTTCGATCGTGCGGTCGAACAGGCTGATCACCGACGCCGCCAGGAACGCGGTCAGAAGGTTGATCAGCAGCCACGGAACGCGTGAGCGCGAGGTCGAAAAGATGCTGTCGGAAAGCTCTTCGTCGCCGACGCCGCCCATGCGCATCAGATCTTCCTCGGCCTCCTGCTGGATGACGTCGACGACATCGTCGATGGTCAGAACGCCAACCAGCCGTTCGTTCTCGTCGACGACCGCGGCCGACAAAAGATCGTACTGCTCGAATTCCCGCGCCGCCTCTTCCTGGTCCATGGTGGCCGGAATGGCGTGCCGCGTCTCGTGCATCACCTCCTCGACCTTGACCGAACGCTTGGTGCGCAGGATCTGGTCGAGGTCGATGGCGCCGAGCAGCTTGAAGCTCGGATCGATGACGAAGATCTGGCTGAAGCGCTCGGGAAGATTGTTGTCCTCGCGCATGTAGTCGATGGTTTGGCCGATCGTCCAGAACGGCGGAACCGCGACGAACTCGGTCTGCATGCGGCGGCCGGCCGTCTCTTCGGGATAATCGAGCGAGCGGCGCAGCCTGATCCGCTCGGTGAACGGCAGTTGCGACAGGATCTCGTCCTGGTCTTCCTGGTCGAGATCCTCGAGAATGTAGACGGCGTCGTCGGAATCGAGCTCCTGCACCGCCTGCGCGATCTGCGCATTGGGCAGATTGTCGACGATCTCCATACGGATCGCCTCGTCGACCTCCGTCAGCGAGGAGAAGTCGAAATCGGCGCCCAGGAGTTCGACCAGCGCGCGGCGCTGTTCGGGATGCAGCGCCTCGAGCAGGTCGCCGAGCTCCGACTGGTGCAGGTCGTCGACTTCATGCTTGAGGGTCAGCGTGTCGCGGTCGGCGATCGCCGCGCCGATCCGCGCCAGGAAGGACGAAAGCACGGCGCCGTCCTCGCCATAGATGTCGGCGTGGTTGTCCTCGGCGGCCCCGGCGCCGGTCGTCCGTTCGTGCTCGCCTTCCACCAGCGCCTCCCGCCACAAGAATCCCGGAAAAGGTGCAAATCAGGTCTAGAGCATCGGACCCAAAAGGGGAAACCGGTTTTGGAGAATCCGACGCTCAAAAAGAAAGTGGCGTAAAGTGCGGGAATATCAACGAAATGCGTCCGGCCCGCAGCGGGCGAGACCGGCACAAATCGGATTATGGGAAGAGAATGGTGCGGTCGAGAAGACTCGAACTTCCACGGGTTGCCCCACAGCGACCTCAACGCTGCGCGTCTACCAATTCCGCCACGACCGCACGTGGTAGAGCCGGAACCGACCGGCTCGCGGCGTGTAGCAAATCGTTTCCGGTGAAACAAGTGCACGGCAAGCAATAATGTCAGGCGATTGGCATAATGCTCCACAGGGCCCGAACGCAGCGCCGGAACTGGACGTTTGCGCCTGATATCGCCATATGGAAGGCAAGTTGATGTCGCCCAAAGGTGCGAGGCGTTTTTGGGCGCGCCATGGACAAACGAAAAGACGATACGCCATGACCGAACGCAGCCAGATCGCCACGTCGTTCCTGCCGCTTCCCGGCTCGGCACCGGTCGAATGGCTGATCGAGCCCGGCCTTACCGCCTATCCCGAGGCACTTGCCTTCATGGAGGCGCGCGCCGAGGCGATCCGCAGCGGCGCTGCCGGCGAAATGGTCTGGTTGGTCGAACACCCGCCGCTCTACACGGCCGGCACCAGTGCCCGTGGCGAGGATCTGATCGACGCCAGCCGCTTCCCGGTCTTCGCGGCCGGACGCGGCGGCGAATACACCTATCATGGGCCTGTCTCTT
>NZ_RZQA01000671.1:0-3662 GCF_004022915.1 Mesorhizobium sp. M7A.F.Ca.US.006.04.2.1 | reverse complement strand
GTGATGCGCCTCGAGCGTTGACGTCTTTGGCAGCGGCGTCTTTACTTTAGGCTCAAAGGAAGCGGCCGATGAGCAATCCTCTAAAATCAACCCTGGCGCTCGCTGCCGCTTTGTTTGTGTCCGCTGCCGCCGATGCCTCGGCCGAGACTGCGCACATATTCTGGAAGGATCTGCGTCCGGCTACGCAATCCGCCGCCGAAAACGTCGGGCTGCCGATGATCGCGGCAAAATTGCCCGACCATGGCGAAACGCTGTCCGTCAATCTTCAGGACAAAAGCATTCAGCTAGCCGGCTACGCATTGCCGGTCGATCGCGACGGTGATCTTGTCTACCAGTTCCTGCTGGTACCCTGGACGGGTGCCTGCAGTCACATGCCGACGCCGCCGCCCAACCAGATTGTCCTGGTTACGCCGGCCCGTCCCTTCAAGATGTCCGAGGCCTATCAGCCTGTAGCGGTCACCGGCGCGCTGAAGCCGGACATGGAGAAGAACCAGCTGTTCATCCTCGACGGCGTCAGCATCATCCAGTCTGGCTACAGCGTGCGCAAGGCAGATGTGGTGAGCGTCGAGACCGTGCCGGATACGATCACTCTGCCGGTGAACTCACCCTGGAGTTTCCTCAACAAAAAGAAGAACTAAGCGGGATGACTTTATGTGACGTTCAGCTCAGGCAGCGTTGGCACCCGATTCCTTGTCCAGAACCATGTAGTCGAGCGGGATTTCGGTCGTGTACTTGATCTGCTCCATGGCGAAGGACGACGACACGTCACGAATTTCGATCTTGGCAATCAGCCGCTTGTAGAAGGCGTCATAGGCGGCGATGTCGGGCACCACGACGCGCAGGAGATAATCGACGTCGCCGCTCATGCGGTAGAACTCAACCACCTCGGGAAACTCCTGGATGACTTCCGAGAAACGCCGCAGCCATTCATGGCTATGCGAATTGGTGCGGATCGACACGAAGACGGTGACGCGCACATTGACCTTTTCATGGTCGAGAATGGCAACGCGCCGCTTGATGACGCCCTCTTCCTCGAGCTTCTGGATGCGTCTCCAGCAAGGCGTCGTCGACAGCCCGACTTTCTTGGCGACATCGGCGACCGCGAGTGTCGCGTCCTCCTGCAAGAGGCGGAGAATTTTTCTATCGAGGCGATCCATATCGTGCTCCCAAAGGAATAGAATGCCTATACTCTGCCTTATCCAGGCCTTTCACAAGAAAGAAATTCTGCTGATCGGGCAAAAAGCGAGTGATTTCTTGCTGAAAGGTCAGCCGAGGCGATAGCGGATTTCCGAACGCAGAAAAGGCAGCAAATCCATTTCAAACCACGGATTCTTCTTCAGCCAGCCCGTGTTGCGCCACGAGGGATGCGGCAGCGGCAGCACTTTCGGACCGATGGAATTCTCCCAGATGGAGCGCCAGTCCATGACCGTTTCCGTCAGTGAGGGCCGGCGCGCCGCACCCATGTGCCAGGACTGCGCGTAGATACCGATCGTCAGCACCAGATCGATCCGTGGCATAGAGGCCATCAAAGGTGCGCGCCAGGCCGCCGCGCATTCGCGCCTCGGCGGCAGATCTCCCCCCTTGGCATCCTGGCCGGGAAAGCAGAAGCCCATCGGGACGATTGCGAATTTTTCGATGTCGTAGAATTCGTCGCTCGTCACGCCAAGCCAGCTGCGCAGGCGGTCGCCGGAAGCGTCGGTGAACGGCATGCCCGACAGATGCACCTTGGTGCCGGGCGCCTGGCTGGCGATCAGGATCCGGGCGGTGGATGATGGGCGCAGCACTGGTCGCGGCTCATGCGGCAACGGCTTGCCGGCCGGATTTTCCACGCAGATGCGGCAGGCGCGGACCCTGGCGACGAGGTTTTCGAGTTCGGCAGTCATTCTCAGGCTGATGCGCTCGGCCGGCTGGAAACGGCTTGATGCCAGCGCAACACATTCGCGCACTTATCTGGTACCTTGATGCGTGCCGGCTTCATGAAATCGACAGCGATCAGGCCGGTGATGTCGGCGATCGAATAGCTGTCACCGGCGATGAACTCCCGGCTGCCCAGTTCGCCGTCCAGCAGCCTGAGGAACGCCACGGCCTTCGGCTTGTTGGCCTCACCCCATTCAGGGACCTGCGGGATTTCCCATTCCTTCATGGCCGGATGGATGTGCCGGAAGGCCTGCGTGACGCAGCTGAGTAAATTGAATTCCATCCGCCTCTGCCACATCTCGACCTGCGCCTTGCCGAGTGCGCCACGCCCGAACAAAGCGGGCTCCGGATGCAGTTCCTCGAAATAGCGGCAGATGGCGACGGATTCGGTGATGACGGTGCCGTCGTCGAGTTCCAGCACCGGCAGACGCTGCAAGGGGTTGCGCGAGCTGACCGCCTGTTGCCTGTGTTCCAACGCGCCCATATCGATGGGCACCTGCGCAACCTCGATGCCTTTCTCGGCCAGGAAAACGCGGACCCGCCTTGGATTGGGCGCCCGGCCACCGTCGAAGAGCTTCATTCCATCCTCCTGTTCGTCCTCGGTTCCAGTTCCAGGATGCGCATCACCAGAAGCGAAAAATCTCGCGCACGGCATCGCCGATCGACGCCAGTGTGCCGTGCTTCTTCTCGACGACTTCGCCGTGATGGCTGTCTCGCCAATTCTGCGGCTGATCGAACGTTCCCGCCCAGATGCCGGCCTTTGCCGCGCGGGCGATGGCTTCCTCGCTCTCGAAGTCGCCATAGGCACCCGCCCAGCCCGCCTCGACCTGCGCGCGGTTGAGATCCTTGCCGCCGGCGGTGCAGTCGCCGAGCAGCCGGCCATAACGATCACGCTGCCAGCCGGTACAAGAGACGGGCTTGCCGGCGATCAGGCGAACGAGCGACTGACGCGCAAGCGTGCCGCAGGAATAGTCCGCGCCGTTCTTGCGGCAGGTCTGCGTATATTCCGGAGCATCGATGCCGCGCATGCGGATACGCTCGGTGCCAAGCGTGATCGAATCGCCGTCGTTGATGATTGCCACGCCTTGCGTCTTGCGTGTCTCCACCCGGTCGAGGCGGGCCGCCAGCAGGATCAGCAGTCCGAGGATGATGACGGCAAGCCCGTAATCCACCAGCCGGCGCCACAGGCTTCTGGGGCGCGCAACGTATCGCCGGCGCGGCCTCGGCGACCATGAACGGCTCATATGGCAAACGGTTGGTTAATCATTCGAACGTAGCTTAACACTTGGAAACCGCTGCTCGCATAAATTGAAGTTTTGATGCCCTTGCAACGCTCGAACACAGCGGACAAGTTCATTGTGGACCGCAGGAAACGCCATCGCAACAGCGATGTCGCGCGCGCGGTGCGCAAGACGCGTGACCGTCTTTCGCAGCAGGCCGGCAATCCCGATTTCGATCGCGAACTGCTGAAGCTGCATGCCCGAGCGATGACAAGCGGCGCCATCGCCATCCCGCTTCTCGTGCTGGCGATTGCCGCGGGTGGCCGGCTGGCCGGAATCGGCAATGAGATCGGGCTTTGGGCGCTGTTCACGCTAACCTGCTACACTATCGTTGCCTTCATGGCGCGGCGCATCGAGCGCACTGAAGCTTCCGAGCTCAACCCTTTGCAAGCACGGCGGGAATTCCTGATCGGCCATTTCCTGTGCGGTCTCGGCTGGGCTTGGTTCGTGTGGCTTGGCTGCAGC
>NZ_RZQA01000670.1:0-3664 GCF_004022915.1 Mesorhizobium sp. M7A.F.Ca.US.006.04.2.1 | reverse complement strand
TCTCAGCCGCTCGGCGACGACGATGCCGCGCACTTCGGCGAAGGCGCGGTCGAGGTCGTCATTGACGATGACGAAATCATATTCCTTCCAGTGCTCGATCTCGTTGCGGGCGTTTTTCAACCGCGTTTCGATCACCGCTTCCTGGTCTTCGGCGCGGCGCTTCAGCCGTGCCTTCAACTCCTTCATCGATGGCGGCAGGATGAAGATCGAGACGATGTCGGCGCGCATCTTCTCCTTGAGCTGCTGGGCGCCCTGCCAGTCGATGTCGAAGAGCATGTCGCGCCCTTCAGACAGCGCCAGTTCGGCAGGCTCGCGCGGTGTCGCATAGCAATTGCCATGCACCTCGGCCCACTCCAGCAGCGCGTCTGAATCACGAAGCCGCTCGAGTTCGCGCATCGTCCGGAAATGATAGTGGACGCCTTCGATCTCGCTGCCGCGGCGCGGCCTGGTGGTGACCGAGACCGACAGTTCGAGGCTGGAATCGCTTTCCAGAAGATTGCGCGCGATCGTCGACTTGCCGGCGCCAGACGGCGACGACAGGACGAGCATCAGGCCCCGGCGGCGAATGCGGGACCCCAAATCCTTGGCAACCATCGGCTACTCCAGATTCTGGATCTGTTCACGAAACTGGTCGACCACCGCCTTCAGGTCCAGCCCGATCGCGGTGATGGCGGCGGCATTCGACTTGGAACACAGCGTATTCGATTCGCGGTTAAATTCCTGTGCCAGAAAATCGAGCTTGCGACCGACCGCGCCGCCGCCCACCAGCAGTGCCCGGCCGGATGCGACATGCGTTTTCAGCCGGTCGATCTCTTCGCGAATATCGGCCTTGGTGGCCAGGAACGCGGCCTCCATGTGCAGTCGGGTGGCATCCAAATTGGCGGAAGCGTCCATCAGCAGCCTGACCTGCTCGGCGATGCGTTCCCGGATCACCGCGGTCTCGCGGGATGGATCCACTTCTGCCCGCAGCGTCAGCGCCTCGATTGTGTCGATATGACCCGACAGCAGCAAAGCCAGCGCGGCCCCTTCGCCCTGCCGAGCCTGTTCGAGCCCGTTCAAGGCCACTTCGAGCGCGGCCATGATCGCGGCATCGAGCGCAGCCCTCGCCTCCTCGGTTTCGACAGTCTCGGGAATGTCGAGCACGCCACGCAGCGAAAGCAATCCATCCGAGGTCGCCGCAGCAACGCCGAACTGCTCCTGCAGCCGCTTGGCGAGCCCAGCCAGGTCCTTCAGGAAGGCTTCGTTGACGACCGGCTGCGCCTGCGCGCCGACGGCACGGCCGATGGTCAGCGTCGCCTGAAAATTGCCGCGTGCAAAACGTTTCTGAAGTATCTGCCGGACAGCCGGTTCCAACCGCTCGAAGCCTTGCGGCAGCCGCAGCCGTACTTCGACGCTCTTGCCGTTGACGGACTTGACCTCCCAGGCGATCGAAGTGCCTTCGTGCTCGGCGACGGCACGTGCAAAACCGGTCATGCTCTGCAAATTCATATCGCCCACACGTCCCTGGCACATTGCCCCGAACCGGCTTTCCGGACAGAGCAAGTGCGGCTTGAAAATGACTGCGCAGGCGCGTCGAAATCGGACGCGCGGCGCTCTTGCAAATGTCAGGGCGTCGCCTGTCGGGCAACGCCTTTCTTCATTCTACTGGGCAGCGCCCGCGTCACCGCCGCTGTCGTCGGCACCGTCAGCCGGCCCACTGTCGGCCGGCCCACCGTCCGCCGGCTTGACGGCATCGCTGTCGCCGCCGCCGGTCGTCTTGGCGGCTTTGGCGACGTCATCCGCCTGCTTCTTCTGCAGAGCGCGATAGCGGGCGACATTCTCGTTGTGCTCGTCCAGCGTCGCGGCAAAGACGTGCCCACCGGTGCCGTCGGCGACGAAATAGAGGTCGTCGGTCTTCGATGGGTTGGCCACCGCCTCCAGCGCTGCACGACCCGGATTGGCGATCGGCGTCGGCGGCAAGCCGTTGATCACATAGGTGTTGTAGGGGGTCTGTTTCTGGATATCCGACTGGTAGATCGGCCGGTCCGCCGGCTTTCCCTTGCCGCCGAACAGCCCGTAGATGATGGTCGGATCGGATTGCAGGCGCATGCCCTTGGCAAGCCGGTTCAGGAAGACGGCGGCAACCCGTGAACGCTCGTCACCCTTGCCCGTCTCTTTCTCGACAATCGAAGCCAGCGTGACGAACTCCTCGACGTTGGCCAGCGGCAGGTCCGGCGCGCGCCGCTGCCAGACATCGTCAACCAGCTTCTTCTGATCCGCAAGCAGCTTGTCGACCATCTGCTGGCGTGTCGCGCCGCGCGTGAAGCGCAGCGTGTCGGTGGCGAGGCTGCCCTCCGGCGGCGTGGTTGCCGGCATGTCGCCGCTCAAGGCAGTCTCCTCGGCGATGCGCTGCAATGCCTGGTCGACAGTCAGTCCTTCAGGGATGGTCAGCGAATACATCACCGACTTGCCGCTCTTCAGAAGCTCCATGATATCGCGCATGGAAGCCCTGGGCTTGATCTCGTACTCGCCGGCTTTCAGCGCCGAATCATTGCCGAAGGCGCGCACGCCAAGGCGGAATACCCGGGCATCACTGATCAGTCCGCGGCGTTCGAGCTGGTCGGCGATATCCTGGACGCCGGTGTTCGGCTTGACCAGGAAGGTATCGCCATTAGCGGAGGGTCCGGGCTCGGTGAATTCCTGCTTGCCGAAATAGACCGCGACGCCGGCCGCCAGAACCACCAGCATCACCGAGGAGATGACGAAGTTCATGAACACGACGACCTGGCTGCGTGACGCACGCGAGCGCTTCGGCGGCGGCGTGCCGGCCTCTGGCCGCAACGCCTCGCTGGCCGTTTTCGGCACGATCGGTCCGGATGTTGCCGGCCGTTGCCCGAATTCTCCGTTGCCTGCCGGATTTGTGTTCATTTCGCCCTACCGTTTGATCGCCCAACGAATCCCCAGCGGCAGAGTAGAGGCGAATATGGCAAAATTGACGGCACGCCAAAGCGTCGCCCGGCAGCCGGACGATCAGCCATTGTAGCGCTGGAAGACCAGCGACGCATTGGTCCCGCCAAAGCCGAACGAATTGGACAGCGCCACGTCGATCTGGCGGGCGCGCGGCTTGTTCGGCACCAGGTCGATCGCGGTTTCGCGTTCGGGGTTGTCGAGGTTGATGGTCGGCGGCGCGACATTGTCCCTGATGGCAAGGATCGAGAAGATCGCTTCGGCGGCACCGGCCGCCCCAAGCAGATGGCCGATCGACGACTTGGTCGACGACATCGAGATCTTCGATGCGGCATTGCCGACAAGCCGCTCGACAGCGCCGAGCTCGATCGTGTCGGCCATGGTCGAGGTGCCGTGCGCGTTGATGTAGTCGACGTCGGCAGGCGTAAGCTTGGCCCGGTTGAGTGCCGCCGTCATGCAACGGAAGGCACCATCGCCATCCTCGGCGGGCGCCGTGATGTGATGCGCGTCGCCGGTGAGACCATAACCCGTCACCTCGGCATAGATCTTGGCGCCGCGCGCTTTGGCATGTTCGAGCTCCTCGAGCACGACAACGCCGGCGCCCTCGCCCATGACGAAGCCGTCGCGGTCGCGATCATAGGGGCGCGACGCCGTTTGCGGCGAATCATTGCGTTCCGTCGACAGTGCCCGGCATGCGGCGAACCCGGCGATCGACAGC
>NZ_RZQA01000066.1:0-13106 GCF_004022915.1 Mesorhizobium sp. M7A.F.Ca.US.006.04.2.1 | reverse complement strand
GTCTCGTACCACGGTGGGCCGAAATGGTCATCCCCATGGTCGTCACTTCACGCGAGGCCTTTCAATGCATGGTTTTGTGACGCCGGCTTTTCGCTTTGACAGCGCTGCAAACTGTGGTTAAGGGGACCACTCTTTTATTGACGAGGCTTGCCGTGGCAAAAACCGAACTTGGCACAAAACGTATCGACCCGGAGACGGGCCGAAAATTCTACGACCTGAACAAGGACCCGATCGTCTCGCCCTACACCGGCAAGACCTATCCGCGTTCCTATTTCGAGGAAGGCAAGATTGCCGCTCTCGAGGAGGAAGAGGAAGTGGCCGAGAAGGAAGTGGACGCCGAGGAAGAAGAAGGCGTTGAGGTCGTCTCGCTCGAAGAGGCAGATGAGGACGTCAAGGGCGACGACCTGCCGGATCTTGGCGACGACGCGGACGACGTTGATCTCGGCGACGACGAAGATGACACCTTCCTCGCCGACGAAGAGGAAGAAGATGACGACGTTGCCGACATGATCGGCGTCGGCGACGACGACGACGAGGTCTGATCGGCCTTGAAAGCGGGCGTTTGCGGGCTTTCGAGGACTGTGAAGAAAAAGCGACTCTCGAAGGCTTGATATCTGAGAAGGGCGGGGTTAGAAGCCGCCTGCACTAACGGCGCGGTCTCCAACCCGCGCCGGATCTCTTCGCCGGAAACGGCGCCGGTTGACTGCCGGAAGTGGGGCCATAGCTCAGTTGGGAGAGCGCTTGAATGGCATTCAAGAGGTCGTCGGTTCGATCCCGATTGGCTCCACCAAACAGTCCCTCTGCAATTCGCAGCCGATGAATGTGCCGCACTGCGGTCATCTGCGTTTGATGGTCAATTCAGGCAATGCCGCTGAAAGCCCCTCGATCAAACGGAACGAACGAGCCATTTCTCGAGAGCAACTGCTCGCCGGACAAAGTCTTCACTATTCCTGGAGTGCTTGGAGTCTGAAAGCCAGCCCGATCACCACTCGGCGAAGGAACCGTCCTTGTGGCGCCAGACCGGGTTGCGCCAGCGGTGGCCTTCCCTGGCACGTTCCTTGACATAATCCTCGTCGATCTCGACACCCAGGCCCGGGCCGTCGGGAATGGCGACATAACCATCCTCGTAGCGGAAGACATCCTTGTTGGCGGCATAGTCGAGCAGGTCGTTGGCGGCGTTGTAGTGGATGCCGAGGCTCTGCTCCTGGATGAAGCAGTTGTAGCTGACCGCGTCGAGCTGCAGGCACGAGGCAAGCGCGATCGGCCCGAGCGGGCAATGCGGCGCGACCGCGACATCATAGGCTTCCGCCATCGCCGCGATCTTGCGGCATTCTGTGATGCCGCCGGCATGCGACAGGTCGGGCTGGATGATGTCGACGACGCCTTCCTCGAACACGGACTTGAAGTCCCAGCGGCTATAGAGCCGCTCGCCGAGCGCGATCGGTGTCGAGCCAAGCGCGGCGATCTCCTTCAGCGCCTCGCGGTTTTCGCTGAGCACCGGCTCCTCGATGAACATCAGCCTATAGGGTTCGAGTTCCTTGACGAGCGCACGCGCCATCGGCCGGTGCACGCGGCCATGAAAATCGACAGCGATGCCGATGTTGGGCCCGACGGCCTCGCGCACCATGGCGACGCGTTCGACAGCGGCGTCGATCTTGTCATGGCTGTCGACGATCTGCAGTTCTTCGGTACCGTTCATCTTGAGCGCCAGGAAACCGCGCGCAACCATTTCCCTGGCGCCGGCCGCGACCTCCGCCGGGCGGTCGCCGCCGATCCAGGAATAGACCTTGATCGAGTCGCGCAGCTTGCCGCCGAGCAGTTCGTGCACGGGCACGCCGAGCGCCTTGCCCTTGATGTCCCACAGTGCCTGGTCGATGCCGGCAATGGCGCTCATCAGGATCGGGCCGCCGCGGTAGAAACCGCCGCGGTGCATCACCGTCCAGTGGTCCTCGATCAGGCGCGGATCCTTGCCGATGAGATAATCGCCAAGCTCCTTGACCGCCGCCTCGACGGTCAGCGCCCGGCCTTCGACCACCGGCTCGCCCCAGCCGGTGACGCCGGCATCGGTTTCGATCTTCAGGAACAGCCAGCGCGGCGGAACGATGTAGGTGGTGAGCGAGATGATTTTCATGCGCAGTCTCAGTTGCTCTTGAGTTTCTTGGCGCTGACGAGGTCGCGCGCCGCGAGGTCGAGGATCTTGTTTGCCGCGCCACGCGCGGCATCGGCATTGCGCATACGCAGCGCCTCGACCACCTCGCGGTGCGCCGCCACGGCCTCCATGCGCCGGCCGAGCGAAATCACCGCCGTCGCCTCCAGCGAGAATTTCAGCCCGGTGTCGATGAGATTACCGATCTGGCGAAAGATCGGGTTGTGGCTCGCGGCATAGACGATCTGGTGGAAAGCGATGTCGCTGCGCGAGAAGGCGGCGAGATCCTCGCCGGCGCCGGCCATGCCGCGCCAGGTGGCTTCGAGATCGGCGATCTCCTGCAGCGTCGCGCGCGTGGCGGCGAGTTCGGCAACCAGCGGCTCGATGGCCCGGCGAGTCTCAAGAATGGCGTCGAAGAGCTTGTCGTCCAGTGCATGCGGCGCGTGCCAGGCCAGCACCTGCGGGTCGATGATGTTCCAGTCGTCCTCGTTGCAGACGATCGTGCCGACGCGTGGCCGCGACAGCACCAGCCCTTTTGCCGCCAACACTTTCAGGGCCTCACGGATGACGGTGCGGCTGACGCTGTATTCGACGCCGAGCTCGTTTTCGGTCGGCAGTGAGGAGCCGGCCGGATAGCGCCCGGAAAAGATGTCCGAGGCAATCGCCTTGGTCACGTCGGGCATGACGCGCGGGCGGCGAGTGGCTGTGTCGCCTTGCGGTTTCTTCAAAGTCCCGGTCACCTCAGCCCTCCTCCAAGGCGGCGAACCGCTGGTTTCGCACAACCGGTCCGGCCTTAACGGATGCGGATCAATTGCGCCAGCGATCGCTGGTCAGAGCATGTACATTAATTATCATACCAGATCAATTGACGAGTATGATAAAAGCGATTAGAGACTCCGGCATCCGGGCTGAGCGCCCGGTCATCGCTGGGAGGTAATCATGCGACTTTTGAAGACCGCGCTCGTCGCGGGCGCGCTTGCCGTGCTGTCCGTCACGACCATCGCTGCATATGCTCAGGACACCAAAATCGGCTTCATCGTCAAACAGCCCGAGGAGCCGTGGTTCCAGGACGAATGGAAGTTCGCTGATCAGGCCGCCAAGGAAAAGGGCTTCACCCTGGTCAAGATCGGCGCCGAAGACGGTGAGAAGCTGATGTCGGCCATCGACAATCTCGGCGCCCAGGGCGCGCAGGGTTTCATCGTCTGCACGCCCGACGTGAAGCTCGGCCCCGGCATCGTCGCCAAGGCCGCCGCCAACAATCTCAAGCTGATGACTGTCGATGACCGCCTGGTCGGCGCCGACGGCAAGGCGCTGGAAGACGTGCCGCATATGGGCATCTCGGCAACCAAGATCGGCGAGGCGGTCGGCCAGGCGATCGTCGACGAGATGAAGGCGCGCGGCTGGAAGGCCGACGAGGTCGGCGCCATCCGCGTCTCTTACGACCAACTGCCGACCGCCGTCGACCGCGTCGAAGGCGCCATCTCGGTGCTCAAGGCAAACGGCTTCAAGGCCGAGAACATTTTTGACGCCCCTCAGGCCAAGACCGATACGGAAGCTGCCCTCAATGCGGCGACCGTCGTGCTCAACGCCCATGCCGAGATCAAGAAGTGGGTTTCTTTCGGCCTCAACGACGAAGCGGTGCTGGGTGCGGTGCGTGCCTCCGAAAGCGTCGGCATCCCCGCTGATAGCGTGATCGGCGTTGGCATTGGCGGCGCGGATTCGGCGATCAACGAGTTCAAGAAGCCGACGGCCACCGGCTTCGTCGGCACCGTGATCATCTCGCCGAAGCGTCATGGCTACGAAACGGCGCTCAACATGTATGACTGGGTTGCCAGCAACAAGGAGCCGGAGAAGCTGATCCTGACTTCCGGTGCACTCGCCAAGCGCGACGACTACCAGAAGGTCCGCCAGGGCCTCGGCATCGAATAATCCTCCCTGTACAAACAGGCGGCGGCTCATCCCGCCGCCTGTTTGCCATTCCATAAGAGGATCGCTGCCCGTGTCCTTTCTCGACTTCTCGCACATCACCAAGACCTATCCGGGCGTCAAGGCGCTGTCGGACGTCTCGTTCGGCGTCGACAAAGGCGCCGTGCATGGGCTGATGGGCGAGAACGGCGCCGGCAAATCCACCCTGATCAAGATACTGTCCGGCGACCAGCATGCCGATCAGGGCGAGATCCGCATCGACGGCAGGGTTCAGGCCTATACGTCGACCCGGGATGCCTTCGACAATGGCGTCATCGTCATTCATCAGGAACTGCAGCTGGTTCCTGAACTCACCGTTGCCGAAAATCTCAGCCTCGGTCGTTTCCCTGCCAACGCCGGCATCATCGCCGGCCGCCGGATGCTGGACGACGTCGGCGCCAAGCTGAAATCGGCCGGCATCGACATCGACATGCGCCGCAAGGTCAAGACGCTGTCCATCGGCGAACGCCAGATGGTCGAGATCGCCAAGGCGATCATGCTCGACGCACGCGTTATCGCGCTGGACGAACCGACCTCGTCGCTGTCCTCGCGCGAAAGCGAAATCCTGTTTGCCCTGATCGACCGCCTGCGCGGCGAGGGCAAGGTCATCATCTACGTCTCGCACAGGCTCGACGAAGTGTTCCGGCTCTGCGACAGCCTGACCGTGCTGCGCGACGGCAAGCTCGCGGCGCACCATGCGTCGCTGAAAGGCGTCACCCGCGACCAGGTCGTCGCCGAAATGGTCGGCCGCGAGATTTCGGATATCTGGGGTTTTCGCGCACGAAAAACGGGCGATGTCCGCCTGAAGGTCGACGCTCTCAGCGGCCCCAAACTGAAGACGCCGGCCAGTTTCGAGGCGAGGGCAGGCGAGATCGTCGGCTTCTTCGGCCTGATCGGCGCCGGGCGCTCGGAACTGATGCGGCTGGTCTATGGCGCCGATCCGCGCTCGGGCGGCACCATCACCGTCGACGGCAAGCTGGTCCCTGCCACCGATCCGCGTGGTACGATCCGGGCCGGCATCGTGCTGTGTTCGGAGGATCGCAAGCATGACGGCATCATCCAGGGCCGCTCGGTCGAGGAGAACATCAACATCTCGTCGCGGCGCCATCACACGCGCTTCGGCGTGTTGAACCGCGCCAGCGAGATCGCCACCGCCGAAACCTTCATCAAGAAGCTCAAGGTGCGCACGCCGTCGCGCAAGCAGGACATCATCAACCTCTCCGGCGGCAACCAGCAGAAGGTCATTCTTGGCCGCTGGCTGTCCGAACAAGGGGTGCGGGTGCTCATTGTCGACGAGCCGACGCGCGGCATCGACGTCGGTGCCAAATCGGAAATCTATGAACTGCTCTACCAGCTTGCGCAGGACGGCATGGCGATCGTTGTCGTCTCGTCCGAACTGCCGGAGGTGATGGGCATCTGCGATCGCATTCTGGTGATGTGCGGCGGCCGCGTCAGCGCCGAGCTCACCCGCGACCAGTTCGCCGAAAGGGCGATCCTGGCCGCCGCTCTCCCCGATCAGAAAACCCCCGACGCGATCGCATCTTGAGGACTTTTGGCATGACCGACCAGTTGAAAAAAATCCTGCTCGGCGAACAGGGCCTCGTCGTCATCTTTGTCGTCGCCTTCGCGCTGGTGTCGGCTCTGGTGCCGAATTTCCTCACCGACCGCAATATGCTCGGCCTGCTGCAGTCGGTGGTCACCGTCGGTATCGTCGCCTGCACCATGATGTTCTGCCTTGCCGCACGCGACTTCGACCTGTCGGTCGGCTCCATCGTCGCCTTTGCCGGCATGGTCGCTGTGATGGCGTCGAATTACACCGGCTCGATCCTGCTTGGCCTCTTGGCGGCAATTGCCAGCGGCGCCTTCGTCGGCTTCATCAATGGCGTCGTCATCGCCAAATTCCGCATCAACGCGCTGATCACGACGCTGGCCACCATGCAGATCGTGCGCGGGTTTGCGCTGATTGCGTCCGACGGCCGCGCCGTCGGCATCAACAGCCCGGATTTCTACCAGCTCGCGCTGTCCAAACTGCTCGGCATTCCGACGCCGGTCTGGGTGCTCGCCATCCTGTTTTGCATCTTCGGCTTCGTCCTCAACCGCACCGTCTTCGGCAAGAACACATTGGCCATCGGCGGCAATCCGGAGGCTTCGCGCCTTGCCGGCGTCAATGTCGACCGGACGCGCATCTGGATTTTTGCGCTGCAAGGCGTCGTCTGCGGCATCGCCGGCATCCTGCTGGCGTCGCGCATCACCTCGGGCCAGCCCAACGCGGCGGTCGGACTGGAACTCTCGGTCATCTCGGCCTGCGTGCTCGGCGGCGTCTCGCTTGCCGGCGGCCGCGCCACCATGTCGGGCGTCATCGTCGGCGTGCTGATCATGGGCATCGCCGAGAACGCCATGAACCTGCTCAACATCCCGGCCTTTTACCAGTACATCGTGCGCGGCGTTATTTTGCTCCTGGCCGTGCTGCTCGACAATCTGCGCTCGTCGGCTTTGGGCCGGCGTTGAGTCGGGGCAGGGCATGTCGGCTGGAATACTACTGGAAAGCAATCGGCTGTGCGTCGAGATCAGCCCCTCTGGCAGCGCAATCGTCAACGGCCATACGGCCGACGGGGTGCCATTCCTGCGTCCCTACCAAGGCGAGGCCGAGTTCGACGTTGTGCACTGCGCTTGCTTTCCGATGGTGCCGATCGGCAATCGCGTCGAGGGCAATGCGTTTTCCTGCGGCGGTCAAAACTTCACGCTGGCGCCCAACACGACTGATCCTTTCTATATTCACGGTGACGGCTGGCAGGCGAACTGGAAGGTCGAGGAGCATCGCGTCGACCGCCTCGATTTGGCCTTCGATCATCCGCGCCGCGTCGACTCGCCCTATGTCTACCATGCGCGACAGTCGTTCCGGCTCGCCGGCGCGCGGCTGGAACTCCGGCTTGCCGTCGAAAATACCGGCGTCATTCCACTGCCATTCGGCCTCGGTTTCCATCCATTCTTTCCGCGCACGCCGCGGACGACCTTGTTTGCGCCGGCCGAAACCTGGTGGACAGAGCGCGACGGGCACCTTCCAGCGTCCAGGAGCGCCATTGCCGACGATGTCGCTTTCTCAACGCCGCGCCATTTGCCCGACCGTTGGCTGAACAATGGCTTCGAAGGGTGGAGCGGCATCGCGCGCATCATCTGGCCGGAGCATTGTCTGGGGATCGACATCGAGGCGGACGCGGAGCTCGACCGCTACATGCTCTTTGCGCCGGACACGGACCGAAGCTTCTTCTGCCTGGAGCCGATGAGCCATACCCCAAATGCGTTGAAGCATTTCGATGCCGACCCAATGGGGATCAAGGTACTTTCCCCCGGCGAGGTTCTCAGAGCAAGATTCGCAATGACCGTCTTCGACTGGAGCGACAACCATGGCTGAGCGCCTTTCCGGCAAACGCATCTTCCTGACCGGCGCCGCGCAAGGCATCGGGCTGGCGATCGCCGAGGCCTGCCTTGCCGAAGGCGCAAGACTGTTCCTGGTCGACCGCGACGGCGCACTGCTGGACAAGACCGTCGCGGGCCTCGCCGTGCCGCGCGGCCATGTCGGGCATGCGGCAGCCGACATCAGCGACGGTGCCGCGATTGCCGCTGTCGTCAGCCAAGCGGCCGCCGAGATCGGCCCCATCAACGCGCTGATCAACAATGCCGGGGTCAATGTGTTCTCGACGCCGCTCGAGGCGACCGAGGAGGAATGGAACCGCAACTTCGACGTCAACGTCAAGGGCGCCTGGAATTGCAGCAAGGCGGTGTTGCCGGGCATGATCGCGAGCGGCGGCGGCGCCATCCTCAACATCGCCTCGACGCACAGCTTCACCATCATCCCACACACCTTTCCCTATCCGGTCGCCAAGCACGCGCTGCTCGGCCTGACCAAATCGCTGGCGCTCGAATATGCGGCGCAAGGGGTGCGCGTGAACGCGCTGGCGCCCGGCTATGTCGAAACCCAGAAGGCGATCGACTACTGGAACAGCTTTGCCGATCCGGCCACAGCACGCGCCAACACCATGGCGCTACATCCTGGCGGCCGCATCGCCACGGCGCGCGAGATTGCGCTGGCTGCGGTGTTCATGATTTCCGACGAGTGCCCGTTCATGAATGCGGCCACGCTCGTCGTAGATGGTGGGCTGAGCCAGCTCCAGCATCCAGCCTGAATTCCGGGAAAATCATGACCAAGAGACGATCGCAGCACTGGTTCGGCGGGCAGGGCAAGGACGCCTTCATTCACCGCAGCTGGATGAAGAACAACGGCCTGCCCGACGATGCCTTCGACGGCCGCCCGGTGATCGGCATCTGCAACACCTTCTCCGAATTCACGCCTTGTCACGTGCATTTCCGTGGCCTGATCGAGCACATCAAGGCGGGCGTGCTGGAAGCCGGCGGCCTGCCGCTGGAATTCCCGGTCTTCTCCTGCGGCGAATCCAATCTGCGCCCGACGGCGATGCTGTTCCGCAATCTCGCCTCGATGGATGTCGAGGAAGCGATCCGCGGCAATCCGATGGACGGTGTCGTGCTGATGGCAGGCTGCGACAAGACCACCCCGTCGCTGGTCATGGGCGCGGCCTCCTGCGACCTGCCGTCGATCGTCATTTCCGGCGGGCCGATGCTCAATGGCCGTTTCCAGGGCCGCGAGATAGGTTCCGGCACCGATGTCTGGAAATTCTCCGAGGATGTCCGCGCCGGCGTGATGAGCGAGCAGGATTTCGCTAATGCCGAGAGTGCCATGTCACGCTCGCCGGGTCATTGCATGACCATGGGCACGGCCTCGACCATGGCCTCGATGGTCGAAGCGCTCGGCCTGGCGCTGCCGGGCAACGCTGCCTATCCGGCGGTCGACGCGCGCCGCAGTCGCATCGCCCGCATGACGGGGCGGCGCATCGTCGAGATGGTCAATGAGAATCTCCGCCCGTCCGCCATCCTCAAGAAAGAAGCTTTCGCCAACGCCATCCGTGTCAATGGTGCCATCGGCGGCTCGACCAATGCGGTCGTGCATCTGCTGGCGATTGCCGGCCGCGTCGGCACCGAACTGACACTGGACGATTGGGATCGGTATGGCCGCGATGTACCGACCATCCTCGACCTGATGCCGTCAGGCCGCTTCCTGATGGAGGACTTCTGCTACGCAGGCGGCATTCCGGCGGTCATGAAGGAGATTGGCGATCTGCTCGATCTCGACGTGCTGACCGTCACCGGCAAGACCGTGCGCGACAACATCCGTGACGCTGAAAACTACAATCCCGAGGTGATCCGCCCGCGCGACAAGGCGCTTACTCCCAATGGCGGTATCGCGGTGCTGCGTGGCAATCTGGCGCCCGACGGCGCCATCATCAAGCCGTCAGCCGCGTCACCGGCCCTGATGAAGCATCGCGGCCGCGCCGTCGTCTTCGAGGACATCGACGACTACAAGGCGCGCGTCGACGATCCCGCGCTCGACGTCGACGAAGCGTCGATCATGGTGCTGAAGAATTGCGGCCCCAAGGGCTATCCGGGGATGGCCGAGGTCGGCAACATGGCGCTGCCCCGGAAGCTGCTGAAGCAGGGTGTCCGCGACATGATCCGCATCTCCGATGCCCGCATGTCCGGCACCGCCTTCGGCACCGTCGTGCTGCATGCCGCACCCGAAGCCGCCATCGGCGGCCCGCTGGCGCTGGTCAGGAGCGGCGACTTCATCGAGCTCGACGTCGAAGCAAGGAAGCTGCATCTCGACGTGTCGGCACAGGAGCTGGCGCGGCGTCGTGAATCCTGGCTACCGCCCGTCCCGGCGATGCGCGGCGGCTATCAGGGCCTCTATGTCGACCGTGTCCTGCAGGCGGACCGCGGCGCCGATCTCGACTTTCTCGTCGGATGCCGTGGCCACGCCATTCCACGCGAAAGCCATTGAGGCCGACCAGCATGCCCAATTTCCGGCCTGACGATTTCCACGGCATTCACGCCATTCTCTACGCGCTCTTTGACGCGAACGAACAACTGGACCGCGCGGCGATGCGTCGGCAGGTCGAGATCTGCCTGGCGACGGGCGTGCACGGCATGGCGGCGCTCGGCCTGGCGACGGAAGTCGCCAAGCTGACCGAGGCCGAGCGCCGGACGATCATGGACTGGACGGCGGAAGATACGGCTGGAAAAGTGCCGCTTGCCTTCACCATCTTCGGCGCTTCGGTGGCTGAGCAGGTGGCACAGCTTCGCCATGCTGAAAGCGTGGGAGCGGATTGGGTGATCCTGCAGCCGCCGCCGGTCGGATCCTATGGTGCGCTGGAATACACCAGGTTCTTCGGCCGCGTCGCCGAGGCAACCGACCTGCCGGTGGCGATCCAGAACGCGCCGGCGTTTTTCGGGCGCGGCCTGTCATCGGACGAGATCCGCGAACTTGTCACGCTTCATCCCAACATAAGGCTGATCAAGGGCGAAGGCCCTGTCACCGACATTGCCGGATTAATCGAACGCACCGAAGGCCGGATACCCGTTTTCAACGGACGCGGCGGCCTTGAACTGATCGACAATTTCCGCATCGGTTGCCGCGGCATGATCCTGGCGCCTGATGGCATCGACCTCGCCGTGCGCGCCTACAATGCGTTTCGGATCGGTGACGAAGCGACGGCCGAGGCCGAGTACGCAAGAATGCTGCCGGCAGCGGTCTTCGTCATGCAGGGCATCGAGAACCTGATCTGCTACGGCAAGCGGCTGTTCGGCGCCCGCGCAGGCATCCCGATACACGACCGGGCTCCGGCGATGCGGCCCAACGAGACCGGCGTGGCGATGGTGGCGCGCTTTGCGGCTGGCCTCGGTCGGTTGCCTGGCTGAACGGCAACTGCCCTTCAATAGGTCGTCCGCCCACCCGACAGGTCGAACGTGGAGGCGGTCGTGAAACTGTTCTCCTTGGAGACGAGCCAGGCGACCATCGCCGCGGCTTCGTCGACCTCCAGCAGGCGGCCGCGCGGAATGCGCGAGCGCATATATTCGATGTGCTCCGGCGTCAGCTGTTCGAGGATGCGCGTCTGTGCCGTGGCCGGCGAGATGCAGTTCACGGCGATGTCGTACTGCGCCAGTTCCTTGCCGAGCGACTTGGTCAAGCCGATGACCGCCGCCTTCGAGGCTGAATAGGCGGAGGCGTTGGGGTTGCCCTCCTTGCCGGCGACGGAAGCGATGTTGACGATCCGTCCGTAATTGCGCTCCTTCATCCCGGGAACCACGGCGCGATTGACGTAGAACGTACCGTTTACGTTGACGTCGATGACCTTCTTCCACGTCTCGATGTCGTAGACGTCGAGCGGGGCGGCAGGGCCGGCAATTCCGGCGGAATTGACCAGAATGGAAATCTTGCCGGCCAGATCTTCGGTCCTGGCGCGCGCCGCGTCCACCGACGTCCAATCGGCGACGTCCACGATCTCTGTCGTGGCAGCGTTGCCGAGTTCCTTCTTGGCGGTTTCGAGGCGGGCCTCATCGAGATCCCACAAGCTGACCGTCGCGCCGGAAGCGACGAAACGCCTGGCCATCGCGAAGCCGAGGCCTTGGGCGCCACCGGTGACCACAGCGTGCTGGCCGTCAAGATCGATCCTGTTCATGTCGAGCGGTTCTTTCCGTTTGAGCTACTTCCGGGATAAAGGCCGGCCTGTGCAGGCCGGCGATCGCTACATGGTCGCGCCAAGGCTCCATGGCACGAACTCGTTGTCGCCATAGCCGAGCGCTTCCGACCTGGTGCGCCCGCCGGAAGCGACGCGCAGGATCTCGGCAAAGATCTCCTCGCCCTTCTCGGCCAGCGAGACGCCGTCCAGTATGTCTCCGCAATTGATATCCATGTCCTCGCGCATCTGCTCGAAGATGAAGGTGTTGGAGGCAAGCTTGATCGAGGGCGTCGGCTTGCAGCCGAAGGCCGAACCGCGGCCGGTGGTGAAGCACAATATGTTGGCGCCGCCGGCGACCTGCCCGGTGGCCGAGACCGGGTCGTAGCCGGGCGTATCCATGAAGACGAGGCCGCGCTCGTTGATCGGCTCGGCATATTCCAGCACCGCCCGCAGATTGGTGGTGCCGCCCTTGGCGGAAGCGCCGAGCGATTTCTCCAGGATGGTCGTCAACCCACCCAGCTTGTTGCCGGGCGAAGGGTTGTTGTTCATCTCCATGTCGTGCCTGGCGGTATAATCCTCCCACCAGCGGATGCGTTCGATCAGCTTTTCGCCCACCGCGCGGCTCTCGGCGCGCAAGGCGAGGAGATGTTCGGCGCCATAGATCTCGGGCGTCTCCGAGAGCACCGCCGTACCGCCTTGCCCGACAAGCAGGTCCACCGCAGCACCTAGTGCCGGATTGGCGCTGATGCCGGAGTAACCGTCCGATCCGCCGCATTGCAGCGCAAGCACCAGTTCGGAGGCTGGTTGCGGCGTCCTTTCGGCGGCGTTCACCGTAGGCAGCATGTCGACGATCGCCTTCACGCCAGCCTCGACCGTCTTTCGCGTACCGCCGGTTTCCTGGATGGTCATCGTGCGGAAAATCGTGCTCTCCTCGATGTTGTACGACTGCATCCAGCGTGGGATCTGGAACGCTTCGCAGCCGAGTCCGACCATCAGCACGCCGCCGACATTGGGGTTCGTGGCAAAGCCCCATTGAGTCCGTTTCAACAGGTCGTAAGCGGGACCCTTGGTGTCGATGCCGCAGCCAGTGCCGTGGACGAGTGCGATGATACCGTCGACATTGGGATAGTCGTGCAGGATGCCAGACCGGTTGACCTCGTCGGTGATGAACCGGGCGACGCTGGCAGAGCAGTTCACCGAGGTCAGGACGGCAATGAAGTTGCGCGTGCCCACCTTGCCGCTCGGTCGGCGGTAACCCATGAAAGTAGCGCGCTCGGCCTCGGCAACGATCTCGGTTTGCCTGGTATTCGTGCCGAAGACGTAGTCGCGTTCGAAATTTCGCAGATACACATTGTGCTCGTGAACCCAGTCGCCGGCGACGATTGGTTCCCGCGCAAAACCGATGG
>NZ_RZQA01000669.1:0-3665 GCF_004022915.1 Mesorhizobium sp. M7A.F.Ca.US.006.04.2.1 | reverse complement strand
CCGCCATCAGCATGGCGCGATCCCTTTCGCGCGCGGCGGTGACCGTTTCACCGGGCAGTGTGAAGGGAATGAACAGATCGCCTGTCTCGGTCTCGGCGACACCGTCGCCCTGGGCGCCAAGTTTCCTGATGCTGAAGCGCGCGCTCATCGGTCCTTGATCCCACAGAGCAGGAATTCGCGATTGCCGTCGCCGCCATCGATCGGCGACAGATGCAGCCCCAGCGAGCGCCAGCCGGGAACGGAGTCCAGCCAATCCTGCAGCAGGCCGGCGACACGGGCGGCGTCGAAGGGATCCTTCAACAGACCACCCTTGCCGATCGCTTCCCTGCCGGCCTCGAATTGCGGCTTGACCAGAAACATGGCCTTTGCGCCAGCCTTGGCCAGGCCAAGGGCCGGCGGCAGCGCCAGTTTCAGCGAGATGAAGCTGACGTCGGAGACGATGAAATCCGGAATACGCCCGCCGAGATCGGTGACGGCGAGGTCGCGGGCGTTCAGCCCTTCGATCACCGTCACACGCGGGTCGCCGCCGATATCAGGATGCATCTGGCCATGACCGACATCGACGGCGGTGACATGGGCCACGCCGCGCTCGAGCAACACCTGTGTGAAGCCGCCGGTCGAGGCGCCGATGTCGAGCGCTTCACGGCCGGCAGGATCGAGGCCGAAATGATCGAGCCCGCCGATCAGCTTGAGTGCCGCGCGCGACACATAGCCTTGCGCCGGATCATCGATGGCAACGTGACATTGCGGCAAAACGCTCTGGCCGGGCTTGCGCGCAATGACGCCGTCGACGGTCACAGTGCCGCGCTCGACCGCATCGCGGGCACGTGAGCGGCTGGCAAACAGCCCGCGCTGGACGAGCAGGTCGTCGAGCCGCTGGCGTGCGCTGGCTGGCAGAGGCGAATTCATCGGCCTTCATGGCGAAAGCCGACGACGATGGCAAGAGCGCCACATGGAAGCATTTCGTCTCCCGTTCCCATCATCACGCTCAGCATCTTGCACGGCGACGATGGTGAGGCGTTCCGTCCCGCCGACCATCCTTATGAATACCCATGCGTTACGCCCGTTGAGACGGATGACGCCGAAGCATGAGGTCTCACCGCCTGCGGGTAAATACCAACAATCTAGAAAGCCTCATGATTTCTTAACCAATTTTCATCGCATTTGCTTGAGGACTTCAATGTTATGACCGCGACGACGGGAAAACCCGGATGGAGAGGCGGCAACTTTGGAAATGGCCAGCGACATCGTCTACAAGGTTCTTGACCGGATTTCCGGCGCCGGCCTGCTGGCGACCGGACTTCTGTTGCTGACTGCTTTGGCCAGTGCCCTGGTCGCCTATTGGCGCACGGTCGAGAAAAAGAGCTGGAAAGAGTTCTTCGAGTTCGCGGTCCCGCATGAGGTCATCACGCATCCTTCGGCGAAAGCCGACCTTTTGTTCTGGGTGACGCGGAAGGCGCTGATGCCATTCCTCATGCTGCCCGCCGGCGTCGTCTTCGTCAGCGCCGTCGGCTATGCGACGAACTGGTTGCTCTCCACGCTGCTGGCAATCCAGCCGCCTCTGATCGAGGGGCCGGCGGGGCCTGTGACGGTGACGATCTTCACCCTCACCATGCTGCTTGCCTACGACATTTCGTACTATCTCTATCATGTCGCCCAGCACCGCTACCCGGTGCTCTGGGAACTGCACAAGGTGCACCATTCGGCCGAGGTGATGGTCGGCATCACCAAGGATCGCGTCCACCCGCTCGACGAATTGATGAACCGGGCCTGGGACGGCGTCATTCCCGGCATCTGCTTCGGCATCTGGTCGCTGGTGTCGCTGAACCTGGTTGAACTGACGGTCTTCGGCGTCAACGTCTACATCATACGCAACATCCTGATGATGGATTTCGTCAGGCACACGCATTTCAAGATCTCGTTTGGGCCGTTGAACAATCTGATCCTGTGCCCACACTGGCATCAGTTGCACCACAGCACCGACCCGCGCCATTACGACAAGAACTTCGGGCTGCTCTTCTCGTTTTGGGATCGGCTCTTCGGAACTCTGTGCGTTCCGAGACCCGACGAGGACTTCAAGTTCGGTTTGATCGAACGCAACGTGCGCGACTACCAGTCGCTCGCAGGCCTCTATGTCATGCCGCTGCAGCGGATGTGGCGGCAGATCGCCAGACATTTCCGCGCCGACAAGCCCGAGCCACAGCAATCGCCGCAGGGGGGCAAGCCATGAACGGACCGGCCGTGTTCCGGATGCAGCAAGCGCACCGGATCGAAATTGCAACCTCGCCAGAGCGACTGGCAGAAATCGCGCCCGCCTGGGCAGCGCTCTGGCAACGCGCCGGCGGCCTCGTTTTCCAGCATCCCGACTGGATCTCGGCCTGGTGGCACACCACACCGCATCAGGACCGCCGCGGCCTCAGGATCGGCCTGGTCTGGAGCGGCGAGCGCCTCGAGGCGGTCATTGCGCTCGCGACCTTCTGGCGCTCGGGCATCCGTATGCTGGAATGGGCGGCGAAGGATCACTGCGACTATGGCGATGTCCTGCTTGCTCCCGATGCAGAGCCACAGATCCTGCCGCAACTCTGGCAACATATCCTCGACGATGGCGGCTTCGATCTTGCGTATCTCAATCGGCTGTTGCCCGATGCTCGATTCCGGACCCTGCTTGGTCCCGCCGCCCCAGGCCAGGGCAGCATTTTGCAGCCGAGCCACCGCAGCGAGGTCAGCTACCGAGTTTCCAGCGCCGGACAACGCGGCGCACAATGGTTTGAAAGCCAGTCGAAGAAAACCCGGCAAAACTATCGCCGTGGTTACAAATTCATGGAGGAAGGCGGCGCGCTGCGTTTCCGCCTGATGGATGCGCACGAAGCCCGCGAGCCGGTGCTGGAACGCGTCGCGGCGCTGAAGCGGCTATGGCTCGCAAAACACGGCCGCGTCTCGGACCTGTTCGACGAAGGTTCCCCCGCGCTGCCGGCACTGATCTCGGTTCTGGCCGGGCTTGGGTTGCTGCGCATTTTCGTGCTCGAACGCGAAGACGAGATCATCGCCATATCGATCAATTTCGAGCAGCATGGAACGATGATGGCTTTCGTCACCACCTATGATCCGGCCTTCGAACGGGCCTCGCCGGGCATGGTCTTGATGATGGATTACATCCAGTGGTCGTTCGACAGGGGCTTGACCACGATCGATTTTCTCTGCGGCGGCGAGGATTTCAAGCGCCGCTTTGCGACGCATTCGGTGATCTTGTCGTCAGTGGTGGGTGGACGAAACCTGCGCGGACGCCTTGCCGCCTTGGCAGACCGCGCCCGCCACGCGGCGCAATCCTGGCGCCCCGAGAAACCGGCGCAACAAGCGGAGCTGGTGGCGGCGGAGTAGCAGTGCCGACGCCTTTAGATCACCCGCACAGCGGCAAAGCACGATGAAACGATCGGGCAATCCCGATCAGGGCTTGCTGGTCTCTAGCTCAGAATACGCTTCGCGAAACCGGGCGCTCGACGGCCGGAGACAACCCATCCGCACGCCCTCCCGACGCTTGCTCGCGTGAAGGCTCGATGGCAACCGCAGGTGCGGGAACGGGGGCCGGCAGAACCACCAGGTGCGGCACCTGCTTGAAGGAAAAGCCGCCGCGGATGTCGCCCAACTTGCCGGCGACTATGCCCATG
>NZ_RZQA01000668.1:0-3668 GCF_004022915.1 Mesorhizobium sp. M7A.F.Ca.US.006.04.2.1 | reverse complement strand
ACCGGAGACATCACCGGGCGGGCCAAGACCTTGTTGGAAAGCGACGAGATCGCCTACATCCATGTCCGCTCGGCGCGCAACAATTGCTACCAGTGCCGCATCGAGCGCGCTTGAGGTTGAGATTAGCCGCTGGAAACAGCTGTCGTACTCCCGTCGCATAGTCGCGATAGAAAGCCATTGTCGATCGATTTGCCGACCGCGGATGAACCGGCGGCAAATCTCGACATCGAGGAAGCGGGGCTTTGGCTCCGCTTTTTTGTTGCCTGCGTTTGGAGCAGACGTATTCCACGCAAGAAAAAAGCCCGCCGGCATGGCCGACGGGCCGCAACTGTTTGGCTGGAGGGCCTTTTAGTTGAACTTGTACTTCGCGCCGAGGCGCACGGTGTGGAAAGAGGAAGTCGAGGTAAGGGTGTCGTCAGGTGCGCCGAATTCCGAAGAAAAGTCCTTCTTGGCGAACTGCGAATAGCGATATTCGAGGCCAACGGTGACATTGCTGGACAGAGCCGTTTCCAGTCCGCCACCGACCGAGAAGCCGCTGGAGCCCCAGTCGAGGATGTCGCCGATCGGGTCGGAAGCGTTCAGGTCGAAATGCTGCCAGCTATAGCCGGCAAGCGCATAGGCAAGGGTCGATTCGTTCATCTTCATGCCAACGCGGCCCAACACATCGAACCCATAGTCCGTATCGACGTTGATCGATCCGCCGCCGAGATCCAGCTTGGAAGTCATGCCGGAGTAGCGTGCATCGACCATGACGCCTGCGACCCAGCTGCCGAAGTCATGATCGTAGCCGACGTTCAGTTCACCAAAGGCACCTTCGCCACCGAGACCATTGAATTCCAGGTCGCCGAGCGGCGGAACGTTGATCTGGTGCACGGACGCACCGGCACCACCAGCGCCGCCGATATAGAAGCCGGTCCAGTTGTAGGCTGGCGTCTCGAAGGCAGCACCGCCGCCGTTCTGGGCACCGAAACGGTAATTGGCTGCGATCTGGAAAGTATGGCGCGAGGTGTCAAGATTGAGGAGACCGTCCGGAACCCCGACGATGCCAGCCTCGGAAAGAAGATCGTCCTTGGTCCCGAAGCCCGTATAGCGATACTCAGTCTTGATCGTCCAATTGCTGTTGATGGCCGTTTCGATGCCACCTCCGACAAAATACCCGCTCTGATCCCAATCAAAGTCGAAGCCAGCGTTCGTATCGAGCTTGTACTTCTGCCAGGAATAGCCACCCAGCACGTATCCCAGAGTGTTTGGCGTCAAGAGGTAGCCGAGACGCAGGCCAGCGTCGAAACCGTAGGTTTCCTTGATCGAAGCGTCGAATCCCGTAATGTCCAGCGTGGTCCCGATGTTGCCGACGTGAGCGTCCAGCAGACCTCCGATGAGGAACCGCGGCGCGACCATATAGTCATAGCCAACCGTCAGCTCACCGTAGACGCCTTCGCCACCAATGCCGTTCAGCGAGACTGGAATAAAATCGCTGCTGAGCTTGTGTACGTTGGCACCGGCGCCGACGCCAAAACCAACGTATAGACCGCTCCAGTTAAAGCCGGCAGCTTCTTCTACCGGCTGCACGACGTCTGCTGCGTGAGCAGCAGATATCAAAGCCACAGCAGAAACAGCACCAAGAAGAAAAGATTTCGCGGATGTGCGAATGAACATATGCCCGTACCCCATGAGTAAACCCAGAATGTCTCTAGCAGGGAACCGGCCGGCACGGGAATGACAAATATGCAACAATGATGAGCAAAGTGCCGTAGCGTCACATCTTTCGACGCCATGCTTTGCCTGAAAAACAGGCTCGCAAGAAAAAACCCGCCGGCATGGAACCGGCGGGCTGGATTGAAAGGAGCTGTTTTTCGCGAAAATCAGGCGGCGAGTACCGCTTTCGGCTCGACCAGTTCGTAGCCGAGCGCCTCGGCGACTGCGCGGTTGGTGATCTTGCCCTTGTGGACATTGAGGCCGTTGCGCAGGTGGTGATCGTCGACCAGCGCCTTGAGGCCCTTGTCGGCGAGCTGCAGGCCGTAGTGAAGCGTCGCGTTGTTGAGCGCGTGGGCCGACGTGACGGGCACGGCACCCGGCATGTTGGCGACGCAATAGTGGATGACGCCGTCGACCTCATAGGTCGGGTCGGCATGGGTGGTGGCGTGCGAGGTCTCGAAGCAGCCGCCCTGGTCGATGGCGACATCGACCAGCACCGAGCCTTTCTTCATGCCCGACAGCATTTCGCGCGAAACCAGTTTTGGCGCCGCGGCACCCGGGATCAGCACCGCGCCGACGACGATGTCGGCTGAAAAACACTCTTCTTCCAGCGCCTCGACAGTCGAGTAACGAGTGTGGACGCGGCCGGCGAAGAGATCGTCGAGCTGGCGCAATCTCGGGATCGAGCGGTCGATGATGGTGACGTCGGCGCCAAGGCCGGCCGCCATCCTGGCCGCGTGCAGGCCGACGACGCCACCGCCGAGCACGGTGACCTTGCCGGGCAGCACGCCGGGCACGCCGCCCAGCAGCACGCCGCGGCCGCCATTGGCCTTCTGCAGCGCCGTGGCGCCGGCCTGGATCGACAGGCGTCCGGCAACTTCCGACATCGGCGCCAGCAGCGGCAGGCCGCCACGGTCGTCGGTCACGGTCTCGTAGGCGATTGCCGTTACGCCGGACGCAAGCAGGCCCTTGGTCTGCTCCGGATCCGGAGCAAGGTGGAGGTAGGTATACAGGATCTGGCCTTCGCGAAGCTGCGCCCATTCGCTGGGCTGCGGCTCCTTGACCTTGACGATCATGTCCGACTTGGCGAACACCTCGGCGGCCGTCTTGGCAATCGTGGCGCCGGCGGCGCGATAGGCGTTGTCATCGGCGCCGATGCCGGCACCGGCCCCGGTCTCGACCAGCACTTCGTGGCCATGGGCGACATATTCGCGGACCGAGCCGGGGGTGAGGCCGACGCGGTATTCGTGGTTCTTGATTTCCTTGGGGCAGCCGACGCGCATTTTCTTCTCCTGATCCGGCCCTTTTGGGCTCGTTCCCTGTATGGCTGGAGTGAACCACGAATCGTTGCGCAGGTGTTTGCGAATGCGCTTGCGCCCACCGGCCGGTTTCGATAATTGTTGCGCGAAACAGCAAGATATTCGCAGGATTCACGAATAATGCCGCTCGACAGGATCGATATCGCCATTCTCGAGGCTTTGCAGAAGGATGGCAGGATACCCAATGCGGCGCTGGCCGAGAAGGTCGGCCTGTCGCAGTCGGCCTGTTCGCGCCGGCTCGACAATCTGGAGAAATCCGGAACCATTCGCGGCTACCACGCCCGGCTTTCCAATGTGGCACTTGGCCACCAGATGACGGCGATCGTGCACATATCGCTGTCGGGGCAGTTCGAGAAGACGCTGTCGGATTTCGAGGCGGCGATCAAGCGCTGCCCGAACGTGCTGTCCTGTCACCTGATGTCGGGCGAATACGACTACATCCTGCGGATCGCGGCGAAGGATCTCGTCGACTATGAGCGCATCCACAAGGAATGGCTGTCGGCGATGCCGCATGTGACCAAGATCAATTCGTCCTTTGCGCTACGCGAAATCGTCGACAGGACCGCCATGGGCATGAAGCCGGAAATGGCCTAGGCCTCCGTTACCACCCGATCCATCGGAATGTCGTGCGGCTGCGGGTAGATGGTCGCGATG
>NZ_RZQA01000667.1:0-3672 GCF_004022915.1 Mesorhizobium sp. M7A.F.Ca.US.006.04.2.1 | reverse complement strand
AATCGAAGGCAGGCGTTGCCGGCTACATCGTTTCCTTCCCGATCCCGGAAGTGGTGATGGGCATCAACTCCTTCATGCTCGGCGCGCAGTCGATCAACCCGAACTTCAAGGCCAAGATCGTCTGGGTGAATTCCTGGTTCGATCCGGGCAAGGAAGCCGACGCCGCCAAGGCGCTGTTCGACCAGGGTGCCGACATTATCGTCCAGCACACCGATTCGACCGCTGCCCTGCAGGTGGCCGAGGAGCGCAAGCTGCACGGCTTCGGCCAGTCCTCCGACATGATCAAGTTCGCGCCGAACGCGCAGCTGACCTCGCTTACCGACGAATGGGGTCCCTATTACATCAGCCGGGTCCAGGCAGCCCTCGACGGCACCTGGAAGCCGGACAATGTCTGGCTTGGCATCAAGGACGGCGCGGTCAAGCTCGCCCCCTACACCAACATGCCCGACGACGTGAAGGCGATGGCGGAGGCCACCGAGAAGAAGATCGCCGGCGGCTGGAACCCCTTCACCGGGCCGATCGCCAAGCAAGACGGCACGCCGTGGCTGAAGGATGGCGAAGTCGCCGATGACGGCACGCTGCTCGGCATGAATTTTTATGTGAAGGGTGTCGACGACAAGCTGCCGCAGTAAGCAGCGCAAGAGATCGAAATGAGGAGGGCGCCGCGAGGCGCCCTTTTTCATTCGGCGGGCTGCGCTCCGGCTGAGACGCGACGAAACCGTGCCAGGCCAGCATCGACCGCGCGGCCGAGCCAAATCCTCAGCAACCGCTGTGCGGGTCGTTCGCAGGCGCGCCAGATTGCCCACGAAACGAAAAGCATAAGTGCGCCGCAGCCAAAGGCGGCAAACCATTTGCCGATAAGGGGCGTTGCCGCATTGATGACGAGATAGCCGATGTCCTGGTGCAGCAAATAGAGCGGATAGGTCAGCCCGCCCAGCGCCAGGGTGAGCCCCGACGCCCTGATACGGCCGCGCAGCAGCACCGCACCGATCAAGGCCGCGTGCATGACGACGTTGGCGATGACCAGATTGGCCGACGAAACGGCAATGCCGTAGTGGCCAAGCATCCAGTGCTGCGTCACCGACAGCGTGCCGCAGGAGATCAGGAACGCGGCGGCAAGCAGCAGCATTGCAGGCAGTGAACGGCCATGCGCATGCAGGTGGTGGACCAGCACGCCGGCGGCGAAGAACGGTCCAAACTCGGTGATGAACAGCAGCCTGGCGGCACCGCTGCCGATGAAGAACTCGTTCAAGGCCGAGATCGCCAGCCAGATCAAGATCAGCTCCAGCTTGCGTTTCTGAAACAGCCCGGTGAGCAGCGCCAGCGTCACCCAGCCGTAGAACACCAGTTCAAGAACGATCGACCAGTAGACGCCGTCCATGAAGGGCTGGCCGAACGCCGGCGCGAACATCGACAGATTGGCGGCATACTGAACGAAAGAGGCCGAAAGCAGCGGCGACCCGGCAAGGAAGACAATCGCGAAGGTGATCGTCATGCAGAGCAGGAAGCCCGGATAGAGGCGAACGAACCGCGCGACCGCAAACTGGTCCCAACTGCGGTTTTCCGCCGACCAGGCAATGACGAAACCGCTGATCAGGAAGAACAGATTGACGCCGAGATAGCCGTAGAGGGCGAACGGTGCCGCAAGCGGATAACCCTCAGCCAGAATGCCCTCGGCAGCCGCGCCGCGAAAGAAATAGTGGAAGAACACGACAGCCATCGCCGCGACCAGCCTGAGCAGGTCCAGCGTCGCAATGTAATTTTGTTCCGCAGGTCTGGTGTTCATCCGCATTTCCCGCATCTACGGTCGGCAAACCATAGAGCGGATCGCGGCTGAGCGGGTTAAGAGGCCTAGATTATCGCCAGATGTAGTAAATTTACGCGGAACGAGGCGTCAGACCGCCGAACCATGGAGGTCATAGGCGTCGGCACGGTCGATCTTGACGGTGACGATATCGCCTTGGCGCAGCGGACGACGCGACTGGATGTGCACCGAGCCATCGATCTCGGGCGCGTCGTATTTGGTGCGGCCCTGTGCCGATGTGCCATGCGCCTCGTCGATCAGCACCGGGAGGCGCTTGCCGACTTTTCTGGCCAGCTGTGTCGCCGAAATCTTCTGCTGACGCTGCATGAAGCGGTGCCAGCGCGCCTCCTTGATTTCCTGCGGGACCTGTTCGAGACCGAGATCGTTGGAGCGGGCGCCGCGGACCGGCTCGTATTTGAAGCAGCCGGCGCGGTCGATCTTGGCTTCATCGAGCCAGTCGAGCAGCATCTCGAAATCGTCATCCGTCTCGCCGGGGAAGCCGACGATGAAGGTCGAGCGGATGGCCAGATCCGGACAGACCTCGCGCCAGCCGCGAATGCGCTCGAGCGTCTTTTCGCCATGCGCGGGCCGGCGCATGTTCTTCAACACCTGCGGCGAGGCATGCTGGAACGGGATATCCAGGTAAGGGAGGATCTTGCCCTCCGCCATCAGCGGGATGACGTCGGCGACATGCGGGTAGGGGTAGACATAGTGCATGCGCACCCAGATGCCGAGCTTGCCCAGTTCCTCCGAAAGATCGAGGAATTTTGCGCGCACTTCACGGTCGCCGAACATCGACGTCTGGTACTTGATGTCGATGCCGTAGGCGCTGGTGTCCTGCGAGATGACCAGAAGTTCCTTGACGCCAGCCTTGGCCAGTTTCTCAGCCTCACGCAGCACATCTGCCGCCGGCCGCGAGACGAGGTCACCACGCAGTGCGGGAATGATGCAGAAGGTGCAGCGGTTGTTGCAGCCTTCGGAAATCTTGAGATAGGCGTAGTGGCGCGGCGTCAGCTTGACACCCTGCGGCGGCAGGAGATCGATATAGGGATCGTGCGAAGGCGGTGCGGCCTCATGCACCGCGGCCATCACGCTCTCATAGGCCTGCGGCCCGGTGATCGCCAGCACATTCGGGTGCTTTTCGCGAATGACGTCCGGCTCGGCGCCCAGGCAACCGGTGACGATCACTCGGCCGTTTTCCGAAAGCGCGGAGCCGATGGCGTTGAGCGACTCGTCTCGGGCGGAATCGAGAAAACCGCAGGTGTTGACGACGACGAGGTCGGCGCCGTCATGCTTGCGTGCGATTTCGTAACCTTCGGCGCGCAGGCGCGTGATGATGCGCTCCGAATCCACGAGGGCCTTCGGGCATCCAAGACTGACAAAACTCACGCGGGGAGCGGACATAGAGGGTTTCCGGGCTTTTCAGGATTGCCGGCGCAGTACCACACTTATTGCGGCATTGGTATGGGCAGGCCCGCGATGCGGCAAAACGCACGGCGGTCTTGCTTCGACGGAGTGAAGACGCGGATGTCCGCCAGCTTCAGCCGACCACGTTGTTCACATGTGGCCAGACCTCCACGGCGCCACGATAGACCATGTCCAGCGCGACATAGAGTATGATCAGCAGGCCGACATAGGCGATCCAGCGGTGGCGATGCAGCAGCTTGGCAATGAAGGTCGCAGCCAGCCCCATGAGCGCGATCGACAGCACAAGGCCGATGACCAGCACCGGAAAATGATCACGCGCCGCTCCAGCCACCGCCAGCACGTTGTCGAGCGACATCGACACATCGGCGACGACAATCTGCAAGGCAGCCTGGCCAAGGGTCTTGCGCTTCGACTTGCCGGCGACTGCCTGGTCACTGTTG
>NZ_RZQA01000666.1:0-3676 GCF_004022915.1 Mesorhizobium sp. M7A.F.Ca.US.006.04.2.1 | reverse complement strand
GGCGTCAAGGCCAAGGAGGTCAACTGTCCGGCAATCGACGGCATTCTCGAGGAGGCCGACGACGTGAGCGGTGACGTCGATGACAAGGAGGTTCTCGATGCGGCGCTGATTGCTTCGGCGCAGGCCGTCGAACACTACGAGATGACGCGCTACGGCACGCTCATCGCCTGGGCAAAGCAGCTTGGCCGCACCGACTGCGCCAATGTGCTGGCCAAGAATCTCAAGGAAGAACAGGCGACAGATCGCAAGCTAACCGAAATGGCGGAAAGCAAGATCAACCTGCAGGCAGCCGAATAAGGCTGCAATCCGGCCGGCTGGTAACTCGGCCGGCCGGATTGCCGGTAGGTTCCATCCCGTCAGCGAGACGGGTCGACGCCCAGTGCCGCTGATTGCTTGCGCAGCGCCTCACCGTCATCCTGCGGCACATGCCGAGCAGACCCTGCGGTTTCCGTGTAGATGCGATACGCTACACAAGCGAACGCCACCATGAAAAGCAGACGGCCCATCCATCCTACTCCTTCGTTGCGGACTTCGTTTCGGCCATCCTCAGTACCCTCCGACGACGGGCAAGATTTCGCCGGTGATGTAGCTCGAGCAATGCGGCGAAGCGAGGAACACATAGGCCGGCGCGAGCTCTTCCGGTTGCGCTGGTCGTTTCATTGGCGTGTCCGCGCCGAATTTCGAGACGTCGTCAGCTTCCTTGTCCGACGGATTGAGCGGCGTCCACACCGGACCCGGTGCTACCGCATTCACCCTTATGCCCCTGCCGATGAGATTGCCCGACAGGGCCCGCGTGAAAGCATGGATGCCGCCCTTGGTCATCGAATAGTCGACCAGCTGTTTTGAACCGTCGATACCGGTTACCGAACCGGTGTTGATGATCGCCGAACCGGGTTTCATGTGCGGCACCGCTTCCTGCGCCATATGAAAATAGCCGTAAAGATTGGTCTTCAACGTCGTGTCGAAATGTTCTTCGGTGAGCTCGCCGAAGTCGCTGGAATGGATCTGGAACGCAGCATTGTTGACCAGCACGTCGATGCGGCCGAATTTTTCAACGGTCTCCATGACCGCCTTGTGGCAGTGGCTGCGTTCGCTGACATCGGCCTTGACCAGGAGGCAGCGTCGTCCCTCCTTTTCCACCGCGGATTTGGTCTCTTCAGCGTCCTTGTCCTCGGCCAGATAGACGATCGCGACGTCGGCGCCCTCGCGGGCGAACAACACCGCCACCGAGCGGCCGATGCCCGAATCGCCGCCCGTGATGAGCGCTACCTTTTGGTTGAGTTTTTTCGATCCGAGATAGTAAGGCGCATCGTACAGCGGCGCCGGCTCTATGGCCCATTCATGTCCCGGTTTGGGCTGATGTTGCTCAGGGAAGGGGGGCTCGGGATATTCGCGGGCGCCAGCCTGCATGGCGCCTTGAAGCTTCCCATCGCCTTTCGATTTGTCCTTGGCATCGATGCCACGTTGGATATGGCGCTGCTTGGCCGCTTCACCGGCTATTTCCGACTTCATCTGCATGATCGTCTCCTTGGCTTGGAGAGAAAACAACGCATGTCGGCCAAAAAGGTTTGCGCAAAAGATCGACTGCAGAGAGGATTCCGACCAGCGGTTGGCAATGCGTGGCGACGACATCGCCAACTGCAACAATTCAGCTGCAATGCAGCCGCACCAGCCACCGCCGCGATGGGATCGAGCATCTGGGGCTTGCCCGCTGCCTGCGCCGCCTTGGCGGCGAGCCCAACGTGATGATGTGGACTGGGAAGCTCTTGCGTCGCGTGCGCAAAGCAGCGCCATCCGGTCTGCTCCGGGCGGAGCGCCGGAATTCTATCTTGGCGAGAGGCCGTCGAGCAGGAAGTCGAGGCCTCTTCGGAAGGCGCCATCCCAATCGTTGTCCAACAGCAGACGAGAGCGTTCGATTGTCGGGTAGTGTTCGCTGAGATGTGTAAGACGCTGCTGTGCGGCTGCCCTGTCTTCTTCCGAGAGATCGAAGCTTGCCCGGGTGAGGGTGGCGCCCATCACATAGTTCCAGAGCGACCATATCGCGGCGTTCAGATCCGCGTCCGCAACACCGGCTCTGGACAAGGTCTTGCTCAGCATTTCCAGGCGACCGAGAATGTTCCGGCCGAGCGCCCGGCGCGGCAACAGCGATGCCGACCAAGGATGGCGCAACATTCTGGCGCGCCAGTCTTCGAGCATATGAACGACGTCTCCGCGCCAGTCCGGAGACTCACCTGTTTCAGGCGATCCGCGATGTTCGAGCACCGAATCGACTGCTAGATCAAAGACATCCTCCTTGTTGTCGACGTGCCAATATAGGCTCATCACACCCGAGCCGAGGCGATCGGCCAGCCGACGCATTGTCAATCCGTCTATGCCCTGGGCGTCCAGCAGTTCCACCGCGGTCGCCACGATACGCTCTCGAGACAGCGGCGGCTCGCTGCTCGCTTGCTGCACGGGCTGGAGCGACACGCTTATCCGTTGATCCCCTTTGCTCCGGGCGCCGCTGCGTTTGGCTATCATCCGTCGTCCTCGCTTTTTCAGGACATCGATTTTGACCGGCAACGCGACAAATGTCGATCTTGAACGATTGACTCGTACGACGTACCATACGATGACTCGTACATCGCACGATTCACGTAGCGATTAGGTTAAAGTTCAATCTGCAGGCGCCAGGGTAGGTTGCTCGCAGGCTGCGGAGCCAAGCGAAAAACCATGTCACGCGCAATCAAGCATCTGCTTATCGGAGGGCTAATCATCATGACCATTGCAGTCCCCACTGCGTCGCCGGCGAACGAGTTCAAGCTGACTATTGTCAATCCACAGGCGCTCTACGACCCGTCGCCGAATGGCTACAGCACCGCCGTAATCGCACCGCTCGGAGCTCGGATCGCCTACATCTCCGGGCAGGGCGGCCAAGACAGCACAGGAACCTTGTCACCGGATTTCGCCGTCCAGGTGAAGCAGGCCTACGCAAATTTGCATGCTGCGCTTGAGGGCATCGGCGCCAAGCCGGATCAGGTGGCGAAGCTCACGGTCTTCGTGGTCGACCACGACATGTCCAAGCTCGAGGTGTTGACCAGGAACGTCAAGGACATGTTCGGCGAGGCGCTGCCGGCGCAGACTCTGGTTCCCGTTCCCAAGCTTGCAATCGATCCCATGCTTTTCGAGGTGGAGGCCACCGTTATTCTGGAATAGTCGCTCCGATTGACCCGATCGTTCGAACAAAGAGTCGAGCGCGCTGCCGACGGCTGCGCGCTCACAATGTCGAGCGGATGTTTCCAAGCCTCACGTGTTTCCAGGCTGAAGCCTCCAAGGGAACTGGAAAGTGAAGTCGGGGACCGCCGCATCCATGCCGCTCGCCGTATCCAAAAGTCGCATAAGATAGATTATGGAACTAATGCATGGGCCAAGAACTGTAAATTGCCGCTGGTTCTCATAGGCTTGAGCCGATTGTGGCGTATTGCCTTGAGCGGATCGCCAACGCTAGGCTGTCGAAATGAAGATGGCAAACAGCGAGATCGAAGCGGCAATCGAAGTGTTCGTGCATGGCTTCAGCGCTGATAGGAGCCGCACCTTTCCTTACGAGGCCAGCCGCGTTGGACCATTGTGGTTGATGCGCGATGCCGAACGCAAGAATCCTCGCGATTACCGCGGCGAAGAATGGGTCGTCCATGAC
>NZ_RZQA01000665.1:0-3681 GCF_004022915.1 Mesorhizobium sp. M7A.F.Ca.US.006.04.2.1 | reverse complement strand
GCGCGGAAGCCGCCTGCCACAGGGCTTCCGATACCGCAGGAAAGCGGCTTTTGATGTCGGCATGGTCGGCGACATGGCTCATCCTGGCCAGTGCGCCGATGGTGACGCCGCGCTCGTTCACCTCGATCCTGTCCAACCCCTTGAGATGAGCGATGTCGACCAGCGTCTCGGGCTCGGCGACGCCGCATTTGGCGAGGTCGATCAGCGTGGTGCCGCCGGCCAAGAGCATGGCGCCGGGCAGGGCGGCCGCCTGGCGTGCCGCATCGAGCGAATTGGCGCGCACATACGAAAAATCCCTCATGATGCGGCCTCCAATGCTGCCTGGCGGACAGCGGCGACGATGTGCGGATAGGCGCCGCAGCGGCAGAGGTTGCCGGCCATATACTCGCGGATTTCTTCGTCGGAGCCGGCATGGCCTTCGCGGATGCAGGCGACCGCCGACATGATCTGGCCCGGCGTACAATAGCCGCACTGGAAGGCGTCCTGTTCGAGGAAGGCAGCCTGCACGGGATGCATTTCGCCCTCCCGTGCAAGCCCCTCTATGGTGGTGACGGTGCGGCCCTCGACTTGTGCGGCCAGCGTCAGGCAGGCCAGCACGCGCTCGCCGTCGATATGCACGGTGCAGGCGCCGCACTGGCCGTGGTCGCAGCCCTTCTTGGTTCCGGTCAGGCCGAGGCGATCGCGCAAGGCATCGAGCAGCGTGACGCGCGGCTCGAGTTGCAGATCGTGATCACGGCCGTTGATGTCGAGATGAACTGGGATCGTTGTTTTGGTCATGGGCGTCGGGCTCCAGTTGCTTGACGCGAAGTCGTTGATTTCATCTTTGGCAGCCGGCGGGGACCTGGCGCCGGCTGTGCGGCCCTTCGCTGCCGCTCCCCGCCTTCGGGCGTTCAGCCCCTTAGAAAGGTCCACTGGACTTTTTGGTGCGCCCGAAGCGGACCGGGCTTTCACCGTTCGTCGTTCGGGAAGCCAAGCAATTGGCTTCCCATCCGCTAGGTGGACCACTCCTCACCCCAGCAGGTCCTCGATGCGGACCGGAAAGCGCCGCGGCCGCACGCCGGTCGCATGCCAGACCGCATTGGCGACGGCGCCGGCCGTGCCGGTGATGCCGATTTCGCCGACGCCCTTGATGCCGAGCGCGTTGACGTGAGGGTCGTCCTCGTGGACCAGCAACGCCTCGATCGATGGAACGTCGGCATTCACCGGGACATGATATTCGGCGAGGTTGGCATTCTGGATCCGGCCAGAGCGCCGGTCGGTGATGGCTTCCTCATGCAGCGCGAACGAGACGCCCCAGATCATGCCGCCATAATACTGGCTGCGCACCAGCCTGGGATTGATGACCCGTCCGGCGGCGAACGCGCCGACCAGCCTTGTGACACGGATCTGGCCAAAATCCGGATCGACCTTCACCTCGGCAAACACGGCGCCATGCGCGTGCTTGGCATAGGCCTCCTGAGACGCCGGGTCGGGAGCCCCCTTGCCGTGGCCCTCGATCTCGGTGAGGCCCGCGCGCGTGAGGATCTCGGCGTAGCTTTCACCGCGGCTTTCATCGTCGCGCCGATAGAGGCGACCGCCGCGCGCCAGCACGCCTTCATTGCCGGCGCCGTAGAGCGGCGAGCCCTCGTCGCCGGTGGCGAGATCGGCGAGCCTGGCGATGACGGCGGCGCCCGCATTGTGGATCGCCATGCCGGCCGTCGCCGTGTGGCCGGAGCCGCCGGCAATGCCTGCATTGGGCAGATCGGAGCTGCCGGCCCTGAAATCGACCTGGTCGATATCCAGTCCCAGTCCGTCGGCGGCGATCTGGGCGAAGGCGGTCCAGGCGCCTTGCCCCATGTCCTGAGCGCCGGTCTCCATCACGCCGCTGCCATCGGCTCTCAGCACCGCCCGCGCTTCGGCCTGGAACATGATCGCCGGGAAGGTCGCCGTGCCCATGCCCCAGCCGGTCAGGAAACCGTCGGCGTCGCGCATCAGCCGAGGCTGAATGGGGCGGCTCGCCCAGCCGAACGTCTCGGCCGCTTGCCTGTAGCATTCGCGCAGCGCCTTGGAGGAAAACGGCTTGCCGGTCATCGGCTCGACCTCGGCATAGTTCCGCAGCCGGAATTCCAGCGGGTCCATGCCGCAGGCGTAGGCTGCCTCATCGATAGCGCTCTCCAGCGCGATCGAGCCGGTGGCTTCGCCGGGCGCCCGCATGAACAGCGGCGTACCGGTATCGAGCCGCACCGCATCGTGCGAGGTGGCGATGGCCGGGCTGGCATAGAGTGTGTGCGAGGCATCCGCCGCCGGTTCGAAGAAATCGTCGAACGTGCTCGACGCGGTCTTGGCGTGATGGTCGAGCGCCGTCAGCCGCCCTTCGCCATCCATGCCCATGCGCAGCGTCTGGCGCGTCGGCGCACGGTGGCCGACCGGCCCGTACATCTGCTCACGTCGCAGCACCAGCTTGACCGGACGGCCGACGAGACGCGCCGCCAGGATGCCGAGCACCTGCGGCCCGGAGATCATGCCTTTCGAGCCGAAGCCGCCACCCAGGAACGGGCTGCGGATGTGGATGTTCTCCGGCGCGATGCCGAACAGGCCGGCGATGCGGCCCTGCGCCATGGCAAGGCCCTGGCTCGGTGTGTCGATCGACAGTGTGTCGCCTTCCCAGGCGACGACGATCGCATGCGGCTCCATGGCGTTGTGGTACTGGGCCGGCGTCTCGTAGGTGGCTTCGATCCGCGTCTTTGCCGATTTGAGGCCGGCCTCGACATCGCCCTTGTACTGCACGGCCGGACCGCCGACGCCGACAGCACGCGGCACGATACTTTCGGCGCCGTCGAGGCCAACGCGCGCCGGCATCACTTCATAGCGCGGCGACAGCAGCGCCGCCCCCTCGGTCGCCGCCTCCAGCGTCTCGGCGATCACCACGGCGATGCTCTGATTGGGGTAGCGGACCTGGTCGTTCTGCAAGAGGTCGAGCCGGAACATGAAGGGATGGTCCTTGGCGTCCGGATCGGCGGCGAGCGCTGGCCGGTTCTTGGGCGTCATCACCTCGACCACGCCCTTGTGTGCCTTGGCCGCCTCGACATCCAGCGCAGCGACGCGGCCGCGCGCGATGCTAGAGACAGCGAGCACGGCGTAGAGCATGCCGGGCGGATGGTTGTCGGCGGCATAGCGCGCGGCTCCGGTGACTTTCAGAAAGCCGTCGCGGCGGGTCAGCGGCTGGCCGATGCTGGAGCCTTGCCGGGCATGGGCGGGTTGCTGGTTGAGGCTGAGTTCAAGCGTCATGGCGCGCTCCAGGAATGTTCGAGAACGGGGAGGCAGGAAGGGCCGGCAGACGCTCGGGCGTTCCCGAAAGCGCAGAGATCAGCGCCCTGGTCACGATGCGGCGGGCAAGCTCGATCTTGAAGGCATTGTCGCCGGAAGGGCTGGCATCGGCCAAGGCAGCGTCCGCGGCGCTGGCGAAGGTCGCCTCGCTGGCGTCCGCGCCAAGCAGGACGGCTTCCGCCGAGCGTGCCCGCCACGGCTTGGCCGCGACGCCGCCCAGCGCCAGCCTTGCGGCGCGGATCTTGCCGCCGTCGACGACAAGCGCTGCCGCGGCCGATACGACGGCGAAGGCATAGGAGGTGCGTTCACGGACTTTGAGGTAGCGGGCATTGGCGGAGAAGGAGGCAGCCTCCGCCGGCAGGCGCACCGCCACGA
>NZ_RZQA01000664.1:0-3693 GCF_004022915.1 Mesorhizobium sp. M7A.F.Ca.US.006.04.2.1 | reverse complement strand
CCTTCACGTCGCCGTTCGCCACGATCGTCACATTGGCCGTCGCCGACAGCGTCTCAACGTCGATGTCACGGCGAACGGCGCGATCGACGCGAGCAGCGGGATTGTCGCAGGGACTGTCGGTACAGGTTCGGTGACCGTGAAGGCGGTTGGTCCGATCACCGCGACGACTGGTCGAGGTATCGACGCTGAAAGCTCGGCCGGCAATGTCGCGGTGATAACGGGTGCTGTGAACGCAACTGCGGCTACGGCGATCTTCGTGCTCCAGGATAATGTGGTCGGCGCTGGCACGATCAATGTGACGACGAATGGCAATGTCTCGGGTACGACAGGTATCCAGGCAACCAATCTTGGCACGGGCGCGATCACGGTGATCGCCAATGGCGCGGTGACCGGAACGTCGGCCGAGGGCATCGTCGCGACGGGCAACGGCGTAGTGGATGTGCAAGTCGCCGGCACGGTGACGGGCGCGACGCGTGGCCTGACTTTGACTGGTGGGACGGGCGCCATCAACGTCGCCTCGTCGGGCGCGATCCGTAGTCTTTCCGGACTGTCCAGCGATGCGGCGATCGAGACCAATGCCGCGACGATGGCGCTCACAAACGCCGGTTCGATCGTCGGTACAGCGCAGTTTGCCGGCGGCGCGACACTGTTCGCCAACGACGGGAACTGGAACGGCGCCGGTGGAACCAGTGATTTCGGCGGTGGCGCCAGCAGGCTGGTCAACGACGGGACCGCCGTCGGTGGAAACTCCGCCGGCGTCGCGGAGACGACGCAATGGACCAATCTGTTTCAGTTCACCAATCAAGGCACCTTGACAATGGCCGACGCTGGCGCCGGCGATGTGATCCGGCAAACCGGCGGCAATACCGCTTTCGCGACTGGCAGCATCATGGCGATCGGAATCAACACGGCAGGCCAGGCCGACAGGTTCAGCACCTCCGGCACCGCGACGATCTCTGGCGCGACGCTGACCGTGAACGCCGCGGGCGGCATTGCGGTGCCGGGCACCCGCTATACGGTGTTGACCGCCGATGCCGGGCTGACCGGGCAGTTCGCTGCCTTGACTGGAGTTGTCAACACCGCCTTCCTCAGGCTTGCCGATACCTATGACACCAACAACGCCTATCTCGACATCCTGAAATACCGCAACTTCACCGACGCAGCCTTGACCCGCAATCAGATCGCAACCGCTGGGGGGCTCGAGAGCCTGCCGACATCCGGATCCCTGTACAACGTCATCCTCAACCTCGCGACCGACGTGCAGGCACGTGATGCCTTCGACCAGCTCTCGGGCGAGGTGTATCCCTCGGCGCAGACTTCCCTCATCGAAGATAGCCGTCTTCTGCGCGACGCGGCGACGAACCGCATCCGGGCCGCTTTCGGTATCGTCGGTGCATCGGCCGCTCCGGTCATGGCCTACGCCGATCAGACCTATGGCGGTGCTGCGGGCGCCTATGTCTCGCTCGATCCCAATACGACCGCTGCAGTGGCGTTGGACACCGATCGCTTCGCCCTCTGGAGTCAGGGCTTTGGTTCATGGGGCCATACTGGCAGCGACGGCAATGCTGCCCGCGTTGACCGCTCGACTGGCGGTTTCCTGGCTGGCGGTGACGCCGCCATTTTCGACACCTGGCGATTGGGTATCATGGCGGGATACAGCCGCACCAACCTCGATGTGAAAGACCGCGCCTCGTCGGGCTCGAGCGACAACTATCATCTCGGCCTCTATGGCGGCACCACTTGGGATGTTGGGGGCGGCACGCTCGGCTTGCGCACCGGTACATCCTATACTTGGCACGACATCGCGACGAGCCGCTCCGTCACTTTCCCCGGTTTCAATGACAGCCTCAAGGCAGATTATCGCGCCGGAACGGCGCAGGTGTTCGGCGAACTGGGCTATGGTATCCATGCTGGAAATTTAGGCTTTGAGCCCTTCGCCAATCTCGCCTATGTGAACCTCCGGACTGACGGCTTCACCGAGACAGGCGGCGCGGCGACGCTGACAAGCGCTTCGGCAATCACCGATGCGACCTTCACCACGCTCGGCCTACATGCCTCAGGCGAGTTCACCGTCGGCGAGATGGCGGCGACGGTTCGCGGCACGCTCGGCTGGCGGCATGCCTTTGGCGAGACCGTACCGCTGTCGCGCTTCGCATTCGCCGGCGGCGCACCATTCACCGTCGCGGGCGTGCCGATCGCCAAGGACGGGCTGATACTCGATGTCGGGTTCGACATCGCCATCGCACACAATGCCACGCTCGGCCTCACCTATGGGGGACAATTCGGCAGTCGCGCCGCAGACCAGAGCGTGAAAGCCAATCTCGCGGTCAGGTTCTAGTTGGGGATGGGCCACGCGCCGCAGGACGAGCCCGCATTCGCGTCTCCTCGTCCGCCCGCGTTCCATTCACAATCCGCGTTTGCCGCCGCCACTCGCGCAAAAGGCAGAGCCTTTAGCCTTTGGAAAGGGAGATGTGGTTCCTCTCAGAGGCGCGGACTGCGCGCTGAGGCGAATCGATGGATATCTTTGGCATCAAGGCACTTCTGATCTGCGCCCTGATCTTCATTCCGTTCGAACATCTGTTCGCCGAGCGGCCGCAGAAGATCTTTCGCAAGGGCTTCGCTGTCGATCTGATTTATCTGCTGTTCAACGGCTTCATCATAAAGCTGGCCATCGTCATGATGGCGGCAGGCGCGCTCGGTGCCGCTGCACTCCTGGTCCCGCAAGCGATAACGCATGCCGTCAGCGGCCAGCCCGTCTGGCTGCAGGTTGCCGAAATCATCGTGATCACCGATGTCGGCGTCTACTGGACACATCGGGCCTTTCACAAAATCCCGGCGCTTTGGAAGTTCCATGCCGTTCACCACGGCATTGAAGAACTCGACTGGCTCGGGGCCTTCCACAATCATCCCGTCGACGCCATCGTCACAAAGGCAATATCGCTGACGCCGATCTTTTTCCTCGGCTTCTCGGAAGCGTCGATCGCCGTCTTTTCGACTCTCTACCTTGGACATACGCTGCTTGTGCATTCAAACGTGCGGATTCCGTTCGGCCCCTTGAAGTGGCTGATCGCCAGCCCGCAGTTCCATCGCTGGCACCATGCCAACCAGCGCGAAGCCTATGACAAGAACTTCGCCGGGCAGTTGCCTTTCCTCGACGTGCTGTTCGGCACCTACAATCCCACCGGCGACAAGGTGCCGGACAAGTACGGCGTCGACGATCCGATCCCTTCCACCTATTTCGGCCAGATCGGCTATCCGCTCCTGCGCCGCAGGAAGCTGCCGAACCGGGCGGTGCCGAACGCCGAAGCCTGACGGCTGGCCCGGCGTTGCGGTATCCACACCGGTCCCCTTTCGAGCCGCAGAACGCCGAACCACCGGAAGGCTTTTCGTCTCGAATCGGCTAAACCTTGCGCCATGAACGAGACCTCACTCTATGCGCCGGTGAAGCGGTTCCTCGAAAGCCTCGACTTTGTCGTCAAAGGCGAGATCGACGGCTGCGATGTTGTTGCGTTGCGCGAGGGGGAGCCGCCGGTTGTCGTCATCTGCGAGTTGAAGCTGCAGTTCAATCTCGAACTGGTGCTGCAAGGTGTCGATCGTGCGGCGGCCTGCGACGAGGTGTGGCTGGCCGCGCGCATGTCGGCTCGCGGCAAGGGACGCGAAAGCGATGCCAGGTTCCGCAATCTCTGCCGCCGG
>NZ_RZQA01000663.1:0-3695 GCF_004022915.1 Mesorhizobium sp. M7A.F.Ca.US.006.04.2.1 | reverse complement strand
GGCCAGGCTTGGCCGCTGCGCCCCCGCAAGGTCGAAGCCGGCGCCCGGCCACGCCGGCTTGAGCAGCAGCACATCGTCGGAATCGATCATCGTCGCGTTGGCCGCATCGCGGTGCGCCGCCCAGACCGGCCCGCCATAGAAAGCGGCAAGAGCATCTTTCCGCGCAGCCATGCCGTCGAAGCCGCGCATCCAGACGAACATGTCAGGCCGATCGAGATCCCGGAACTGGCCGATGATGGTCATGCCGGCGGCCTCCTGGCCCTCGATCAGCCTGCTGTCGAAGATGTCGATGAGCGTGTCGCGTTGGCCTGGCTTCAGCGTGTATTGCCGCAACTCGACGACAGGCGAGGCGAGCGACGAGGGTTTCGGCGCGACGTTCTGGGGCAGGTTCATCCGGCATTCTCCAAAACAGGGTGATTGTCCTGTTTGTAAAACAGACCGGTTGTCCTGTTTTGTCAATATGCTAATGTCCGGCAATGTCAGCAGAGATGATCGCTCAACCAAAACCGCGCCCGGGAAAACGCATCAACGACCCTGAGGGCATGCGCAAGAAAGTGCTCGATGTCGCCGAGGACGCGTTCCAGGCGCGCGGCTATCACGCCTCCAGCATCGGCGACCTGATGGCGGCGGCTGATGTCAGCGGCGGCGCGCTGCATCACCATTTCCCGACCAAGAAGGCGCTGGCGCTGGCGGTGATCGACGAGCGTGTGGCGGCAGCGGTCGAAGAGACATGGATCGCGCCGGTGCTGGCGGCGGCATCAGCCCGCGAAGGCGTGCGCGCGGTGTTCGAGGCCGTGGCGGCGCAACTGGAGCAGCAGGGTTTCGTGCGCGGCTGTCCGCTCAACAATCTGGCGCACGAATTGTCGCTTGCCGACCCGGATTTCCGCATTGCCCTTGCCGGGATTTTTGCCGGGTGGCGGCGTGCGATTGCCGACAAGCTGCGTGCCGGCCAGCAGGTAGGCAAGGACGAGGGCACGGACCCCGAGCGCTTCGCCGCGCTGACGGTCGCCGCCTACTCGGGAGCGATGTCGATGGCCAAGGCCACGCAGGATGCCGGTGTGCTGCGGGATTGCCTGGCGGGGCTGGAGCGCAGCGCGCCGTCGCCATCGCCATCGCAGGGCGCATTGGCAGCCAGGCGACGCAACAGAATACTGCCACGGCCGGGAACCCCTTGACTCGCCGTGCTCTGGTTCAGCTACTCGGCCAGCGGCTTGATCGTCTCGTAGCCGTTGACGGATTCCGAACTGGTGCCTTCATCGTAGCGCCGGGCGAGCGCGGCTTGCAGATCTGGCGCATAGAGGGCGGTGAATGAATCCAGCGTCTCGCCGGCACCGTTCTTGAAGGTCTCCTTGACCGCCAGGACATTGTATTTGCACTCGCCCAGGCTGAATGTCTCCTTGCCCTTCACGACCAGGCTCAGCGTCTTGGTGCCCTTCGGCGGCTTGTTCGGCGACAACTCGACGAACTCTATCGCGGCCTTTGTCCCCGCCTTCAGCGGAAACAGCTTTCGCAGATCGGAAAACGGGATCATCGCCTGGCGACCGGTGTCGCTGTCGCGAAACACCTCGATCAGGCCGGCGAACAGATATTGGGTCTGGGGCGATTGCGATTCGTAGGTGTTGGCAACCGACATCATCCCGCCGGCCACGGGCCGAAATTCGCTCTGGATGCCGGGTCTCGCCAGAACGAAACCCTTCCTGGCGGACTTGGCGTCGACGCAACCCGCCGCATGCGCGGTGCTCGCGCACAACATCGCGGCCAGGATCATGCAGATAGGTGCGGCTTTCATTTTTCGTCCTCCTCCGCTTGCGCAAGCGAGACATGCCAGCCCCGTGGCGTCATGTCGATGATGACGCAGAGGCGCTGGACGACCGGCCGCTGTCCATGCTGAATCAGCGTATGATGAATCGCCGTTCGACTGCATCGCTTTCCCGACGCAACTTCCTGGCGCAGGCTGCAGGATTTGCCGCGGCCGGCGCCTTGTCGCGCCCGGCCTTCAGCCAGACCGGGCAACGCGTCCAGTCGATCGACGCCACTTTCCTGTTCATCGCCGATGTCCATGCCTGCCGCATGGCGAGCGGCTTGAGCCCCAACTGCCTGCAGGAAGGCAAGACCGACGCCGCGCTGCTGCGCAACGTGGCGGCGCTGAATGCGCTTGGCGACAAGGACTGGCCAACTGAGATCAATGGCGTCGCCACCGGCCTGCGTTCGGCCGGCAGGATAGGCACGCCGCTCGGCCTTGTCGTCGGCGGCGACATCACCGACGATGGCGGCGGCCAGATCACGCAGCCGAGCGAGGGCACCCAACTGCTCCAGTTCAGCCAGCGCTACAGCCAGGGCGTCGGTCCCGATCGCGTGCACATGCCGGTCTATATCGGGCTCGGCAACCATGATCTCGACCAGAACGGCCCGCCGCACCATGTCGACTGGTATCGGCGCGAACTGCGCGATTATGTCGAGGTCAACCATCGCGCCGGCGTGTTCTTCAAGCCGCCGGTGCCTGCCACCGACTACGATGTCGACACCGACTGTTACTCCTGGGACTGGGGCGGCCTGCATCTGATCCAGACGCATCGTTTCGCCGGCGATACCGGCCACGGCGCCGAGAGCAGCCTGCCATGGCTGAAGCAGGATCTGGCGACCTATGCGGCGGACGGCCGTCCGGTCATCCTGTTCCAGCACTATGGCTGGGACACTTTCTCGGTGGAACGTTGGGATGCCGCCAAGCGGCACTTCGATGATGACGGCAGTGGTGCGCCGCATTGGTGGAGCGAGGCCGACCGGCAGGCGTTGCTGGCGGCGCTGAAGGGCTACAATGTCGTCGGCATTTTCCATGGCCACCAGCACGAAACGCCGCTGATCTATCGCAGGGACGGGATCGACCTGTTCAAGCCGAAGGCTGCCTATATGGGCGGTTTCGCGCTGGCCAGGGTGACCAGCGACGGCATGGACGTGGTGCTGGGCGAGGCGGCCGGCGATCACGGCGAGGTCGCCTTCACCAATGCTTTCAGCAAGGGCTGGAGCACCTGAAAAAGGCGGCCTTCGCGACCGCCTTTCCCTCGATAAAGCGCGTTTGCCGATGTCGGATCAGAGCGCCTTCTTGACCTTGTCCTTGACGTCGCCATAGGCCTTCTGCACCTTACCGGCGGTCCGGTCGCCCGTGCCTTCGGCCTGGGTCTGCCTGTTGCCGGTCGCCTTGCCCGCGGCTTCCTTGACCGAGCCCTTGACCTGCTTGGCCACGCCCGCAACCTGATCCTTGTTCACCATTTTTTGCGCATCTCCTGGGGTTCTGAATTCGGAGGAATTCATTTGCGGTAGCTAACGAGCCGGCGTCGGTTAGGTTCCAGGCGTCGCCCGGACGGCAGATCAGGTCGCGCGGCCGCCGCCCTGGGGCAAGGCTGGTGGGCTAGGCTGCGAACACGCGTCGACCATGGAATTTGGATGGCCGTGCATGCGGGGAGAAAAATGGCTGAATTCACGCTCTATATCGGCAACAAGTGTTTCTCCTCATGGTCGTTGCGGCCATGGCTGGCGATGAGGCATCTGGAGATCCCGTTCGAGGAAGGTTTCGTGCGGCTGCGCACGCCTGAAACCTTTGCCAATCTGGCGAAAGTGTCGCCGACCGGTCAGGTGCCGGTGCTGAATCACAATGGCAAGATCGTCTGGGAAACCCTTGCCATCCTTGAATATCTCGC
>NZ_RZQA01000662.1:0-3698 GCF_004022915.1 Mesorhizobium sp. M7A.F.Ca.US.006.04.2.1 | reverse complement strand
TGGCACCGCCCACATTGCGCTCAAGCGCGAATGGCCGACCTGGACGCCGCCGAGGCAGATGATCCAGCGCCAGCCGGAATTGGAAAAGTTTGCCGGCGGCATGGAGCCGGGCCTGAAGAACCCGCTCGGCGCGCGCGCCATGTACCTGTTCAACAAGGGCGGTGATTCAGGCTATCGCCTGCATGGCAGCCCCGAATGGAATTCGATCGGCAAGGCGATGTCGTCTGGCTGCATCCGGCTGATGAATCAGGATATCATCGACCTCTATGACCGCGCCTCGGTCGGCGCCAAGGTCATCGTTCTCTAGAGGCAGTTTTCGTACGCGGACCGTCTAGGCAACAACGGACGTCCCAAGCAGAAAACCGGGCAATTCGGCCCGGTTTTTTGTTGTTTGCGCGATGCGACGCCTGTTCGGCGGTCAGGACACCGCCGAGAACGCGGTGGGAACTAAAATTTGGTTGATGATTGTCTCGGTGATCTGGCCATCACGCTCGGAGTCTTCCCGCGCCTGCGTCCAGGCAGGGTCCTTCACGAACGCCGTCCAACGCTCTTCGCGTTCGGCCAGCGATTCCCATGCCAGCATGTAGGTCAGTTCGTTGTTCGAAGCTCCGATCAGCGTGGTAAAGAAACCCGCTTGGCGGATACCGTGCTTATCCCATAATTTGAGCGTGATCTTGTCGAAGCGATCAAGAAGCGCCGGCAAGCGTCCCGGCAAAGCCCGGTAAACCCGAAGTTCGTAGATCATTTTGGAGTTCCTTCTGACCGATGCGCCGGAAGAAATCGGACCAGATGGTCAGCAGGGTAGAATTATCAAAACGGGCGTCAGGAGACCTGCTCGACCTGCTGCACTTCCGGCACGAAATGGCGCAGAAGGTTCTGGATGCCGTGCTTCAGCGTCGCCGTCGATGACGGGCAGCCGGCGCAGGCACCCTTCATGTGCAGGAACACCGTGCCATTCTCGAAGCCGCGGAAGGTGATGTCGCCGCCATCCTGGGCGACCGCCGGGCGCACCCGCGTGTCGAGCAGCTCCTTGATGGTGATGACCAGCTCCTCGTCGGCCTTGTCGTAGAACTCACCGGTCTGGCTGGTCTCGGCGGCCGGGCCAGCCTTGGCCATGACGGGCGCGCCGGACATGAAATGCTCCATGATGGCGCCGAGGATCGCCGGCTTCAAATGCTGCCAGTCGGGGCCATCCTTGGTCACGGTGATGAAGTCATAGCCGAAGAAAACGCCGGTGACGCCAGGAATTTCGAACAGCCGGCCGGCCAGCGGCGAGGCGACGGCGGCGCTGTCGGCATCGCGGAAATCGGCGGTGCCTTCCACAAGCACTTCCTTGCCGGGCAGGAATTTCAGCGTCGCCGGGTTTGGCGTCGATTCGGTCTGGATGAACATGGCCGTCTCCGTGCCCGTTTGGGCATCTAGTTTGGAACAATTCTAAATAGGCTCAATTGGCTGGACATTCAAGCGAAACGCATCGCCGGAATGGCTGGCTGGCGGAATGTTTTTTACGCGCCCCTGGGACGTGCCCGAAGGTGTGTTGAGATTCAGGTCAGGCCGGCATCACCTGAAAATCAGCACACCTCAGGCCAGGCTGTCTATTTCCTCGTCCGAAAGGTTCTGCGGCACGACAGTCACCGGGATCGGGAAGGCGGCACCCTTGCCGGCCACGGCGCCGACCAGCGGTCCCGGGCCTTCCTTGCCCGCACCGGCGGCCAGCACCAGGATGGCGATGTCCTGGTCTTCCTCGATCAATTTGTGAATCTCTTCCGTCGGCTTGCCTTCGCGGACCACCATCTCGGGCTCGATGCCGAGCTTCTGGCGCACCTTGTTGGCATAGCTGTCGAGTGCGGCGCGCGCCGTGGCGTTGGCTTCCTCGCGCATGATCTTCTCGACACCCAGCCAATGCTGGAAGTCGTCCGGCACGATGACATAGAGCAGCACCAGCGTGCCGCTGGTGCTCTGCGCCCGTTTCGAGGCATAGGCGACGGCACGCTCGCATTCCGGCGTGTCGTCGATGATCGTCAGGAATTTCCTGCGATGGCCGGCTTCGCGGCTGAGGCGTTTGGAGACCATGTCTATCTACTCGGTGTCTTGCGGCGCAATCTGCCACTGCGGCGGACCGGCGGCAAGCCGCCGGCCTTGTGCCAGTGCACCCAATGTCGCGATCAGCCCTGCAGCAGGCCGATAATGTCGCGCACCGTCTTCATCGTCGCTTCGGCCAGCACGCCGGCGCGCTCGCCGCCGTCCTTAAGCACCGCGTCGACATAGGCGCGGTCATCCGAAATGCGGCGCATCTCGCTGGCGATCGGCGCCAGTTTTTCCACAGCAAGATCGGCCAAGGCCGGCTTGAACACGGAAAACTGCTGGCCGGCGAATTGCTTGAGCACATCCGCCTTCGACATCTCGGCGAGACCCGCATAGATGCCGACCAGGTTTTCTGCCTCGGGCCGGCCGGCCAGGCCATCCAGCTCGCTCGGCAACGCTTCCGGATCGGTCTTGGCCTTGCGGATCTTCTTCGAGATGTCATCGGCGTCGTCGGTCAGGTTGATGCGCGACAGATCAGACGGGTCCGATTTGGACATCTTCTTGGAGCCGTCGCGCAGCGACATGATGCGCGCCGCCGGCCCGCCGATGACCGGCTCGGTCAGCGGGAAATAGCCGTTCACGGTCTCTTCGCCGACCTGCATCTCGACGCCGACGCCGAGCGCTGCGATACGGTCGGAGAAGTCGTTGTTGAATTTCTGCGCGATGTCGCGGGTGAGCTCCAGATGCTGTTTCTGGTCCTCACCGACAGGGACGTGGGTGGCACGGTAGAGCAGGATGTCGGCAGCCATCAGCGAGGGATAGGCGAGCAGGCCGAGCGAGGCATTCTCGCGGTCCTTGCCGGCCTTGTCCTTGAACTGCGTCATGCGGTTCATCCAGCCGATGCGCGCCACGCAATTGAAGATCCAGGCAAGCTCCGCGTGCTGCATGACCCGTGACTGGTTGAAGACGATGTGCTTCTTCGGATCGATGCCCGAGGCCAGGAACGCAGCGGTGATAGACCGCGTCTGGTCGGCCAGGTCTTCATAGACGAGTTGGGCTGTCAGCGAATGCAGGTCGACGACGCAATAGATGCAATCGGAGGTGTCCTGCAGGGCAACGAATTTCTTGATGGCGCCGAGATAATTGCCGAGGTGCAGATTGCCGGTCGGCTGGACACCGGAAAAGACGAGTGGCTTGAAGGCGGTCATGATTGTCCTCATGGCTTGTGGAGGGCCGTATAAGCGTGATTCCGAAAAGTTGCAGACTTTTCGGAGCCAATCACGCGGCTGGAAACCGCGCGCGGCGAAAGTCTTGCGACGGGCGCGCTTATGGACGAAGACGGCGCTGCGATCAAGACGGCGCTGCGAGCGTGTCGTGCGCTACTCGTCAAGTTCGGTCTTTGCGATCGGTGGCGCCGACTTGCCAGATCCCCGCTTGACGTTGCGACGGATCATGCCGAAATCGGCGCCGCCGGTGGCAAACGCCGTGATGAAGTACAGCAGCGCCCCACCCGCAACCAGCGACAGCAGCGTCGTCGCCTTGACCACCAGCGGCGAGCCGGGCCCGAGCCTGACGGCGAACCAATGCTCGGCAAAATAGAGCGCTGCCCCCATCACGATAGCCGACAGCACCAGACGTGGAATGCGCTTCATCAGCGGCACGTCGCGGCCCCA
>NZ_RZQA01000661.1:0-3703 GCF_004022915.1 Mesorhizobium sp. M7A.F.Ca.US.006.04.2.1 | reverse complement strand
AGGAAGATCGCCCGCCAGCCGAAATTGTCGGCAATCAACGCACCGGCAACCGGCCCCAACGCCGGCACGAAAGCCAACATCGAGCTGAACAGGCCGTAAATGACGGCACTTTCGGCTCTTTGCGCATAGGCGTCGCGAACCGTTGCGAAGGTTGCAACGAGAATGGCGGACGCACCAATGGCCTGCACGACGCGCAGGACGACGAAGACAGCGGCCAGCGAGGTGCTGGCGAGCAGAAAGGAAGCGCCTGAAAACAAAAGCGCGCCACCGATCAGCACCGGGCGCCTGCCGATCCTGTCGGAAATCGGGCCGAAGACGACTTGGCCGAGCCCAAGACAGATCATGTAGAGGCTCAGCGTCAGCTGGATGACATCAGGCGATGTCTCGAGGATCCCCGGCATCGCCGGGACAATCGGGAGGTAGATGTCCATGGCCAGCGAGGCCAGGATGTCGAAGGGCGCCATCAGCATCATGGCTGCTGGCAGGGAAGTGGTCCATGTCGGGTTTTTTGGAAAAGGCATGATTGAACATCCGCTCAAATGGCTACATTTGGCGGCGATCTGCCGTTCTCAATGAAGATGGGAAATGACGGGCCGCCGCAACAACGAAGTGCTGTTGCGGCCTACTTGTCTGCTGACTTGCTGGTTCCCATAAACGCTATCCCGGAAAATGATGGCGCGAATATTCTCTCGAGTGCGCTCCCGTTTCCCTAGCAGCCGAAGGTTGCACAGGCAACAGGATCAGCTTGATGCGCGTCAACGCGCCATCGCCGCCTCGAGCACCCTGAAAATCCGCTCGTCCGCGCATTGGGCAACGTTGAAGCGCAGGAAACGGCCAGCCGTTCCGGACAGGCTGAATGCGTTGCCGGGCGCCAGCACGATGTTGTCGGCCAGAGCGCGGCGGGCGACTTCGGCCGCATCGACGCCGTCCGGCAGGCTGCACCACAGGAAGAGGCCAGCCGGCTGGTCGATCCACGGCGTGATGCCGATCGCTTTCAGGTGGGCGGCCGTCTCGCCCATGGCGCGCGCAAGCTTCGCGCGCAGCAAATCCATGTGCTTGCGGTAGCTGCCGTCCTTCAGCAACGTCAGCACCAGTTCGGCTGCGAGCCGGCCGCCGCCGAAGGTCGTGGCGATCTTGAGGTCGGTCAGGGGCTCGATCCAGTCGTGCGGTGCGGCGATGAAGCCGCAGCGAACCGATGCCGACAGTGTCTTGGAGAAGCTGCCGATATGGACAACGCGGTTGAGACCATCGAACGCCGCCAGCCTGGGGGCGGGCGCATGTTCGAAATCGGCGAAGATGTCGTCCTCGACAATGGTCAATTGCGATTGATCGGCGAGTTTCAGCAGCCGGTGCGCGGTGACTGGCGACAGCACCGCGCCGGTCGGATTGTGGATGCCGGAATTGGTGATGTAGAGGCGTGGCCGATGCTCGGCCAACGCCTGCGCGAACAGATCGATATCCGGCCCCGACGGCGTGTAGGGAACGCTGACGACCTTGGCCCGGTGAGCGCGCAACAGGGCGTGGAAGTTGAAGTAGCAGGGGTCGTCGACCAGCACGGTGTCGCCGGGCTCGATCAGGAACCGGCACAGGAGGTCGATGGCCTGCGTACCTGATTCCGTCAGCATGATCTGCTCGGGCGAGGCCTCGATGCCATGCCCGGCCATGCGCCGCGCCAGCAATTGCCGCAGCGGTGGCAGGCCGAGCGGCGTGCCGTAATCGGCCAGTGCGACATCGTCGGCACGCGCCACCGTGCGCAGCGCCCGGCGCAGCCCTGCCTGTGGCATCCATGAAGCGGGCAGCCAGCCACAGCCGGGCTTCAGCATGTCATCGCCGGCCTCCAGGGACTGTCGCGAGATCCAGAGCGGATCGACGGCGCGGTCGAGGCGGGGGCCGATTTCGGCCAGCGACAGCGGCGCCAGCGATCCGGCGGCATAGAAGCCGGAGCCCGGCCGCGAGCGGATCGCGCCTTCGGCGGCGAGCCGCTCATAGGCTTCGACCACGGTGGATTTGGACACTCGCATGGATTTGGCAAAGGCGCGGATCGACGGCAATTGCCCTCCCGGCGTCAGGCTGCGCGCCGCGATCCGCTGGCGGATCGTCGCCATGACGCCTTCGACCAGCGTACCGCCGCTCTCGCTTCCTGTAGTCTGCTTGTCCATCCGTACTGCTCTGCTGACCATGACAGTTTTGCATAATTGTACCGCATTGTCTCTGGCGATACTACCGGCTCCGCGCGATACGGAGCCGACAAACGGAGCATACGATGGACAAGACCGCGAGTGGCTGGATGAATGGATTCATCGGCGTGTTGATCTTCAGCGGCTCGCTGCCGGCGACGCGGGTGGCGGTCAGGGAATTCGATCCGACATTCCTGACCTCGGCCCGAGCGGCGATTGCCGGCTTGCTTGGCCTTGCGCTGCTGCTCCTGTTTCGGCAGAAACGCCCGGAGCGCGGCGATCTGCTGTCGCTGGTGATCGTGGCACTTGGCGTGGTTGTCGGCTTTCCCTTGCTGACCGCGCTGGCGCTGAAGCACGTCACCACGGCCCATTCCATTATCTTCGTCGGCCTGCTGCCGCTGGCCACTGCGATATTCGGGGTGCTGCGCGGCGGCGATCGGCCGCGCCCGGCGTTCTGGTTGTTTTCATGCATAGGCAGTGCGCTGGTCGCGGGCTTTGCGCTGACGCAAGGCGTGACGGCCTCGCCGGTCGGCGACGGTCTGATGCTGGCTGCCATCATCGCCTGCGGCCTCGGCTATGCCGAGGGCGCCGCGCTGTCGCGCAGGCTCGGCGGCTGGCAAGTGATCTGCTGGGCGCTGGTGCTGTCGCTGCCGGTCATGCTGGTGCTGACGCTGATGACCATGCCGCCGTCGTTCGACGGCGTCGGCGTCAGTGCGTGGATGGGGCTTGCCTATGTCTCGCTGTTCAGCATGCTGATCGGCTTCGTGTTCTGGTATCGCGGGCTGGCGCAAGGCGGCATCGCCGCGGTCGGACAGTTGCAGCTGCTGCAGCCATTCTTCGGACTGGCACTGGCAGCGACGCTGCTGCACGAGCAGGTCAGCCCGCTGATGGTGGTCGTTACGCTTGGCGTCGTGCTTTGCGTCGTAGGCGCCAAGCGATTCGCAAAGCAGGAATTGCCACGACGCGCGATCGCCTGACGACGGTGCCGTCCTCGCCTAAAACTTCGTGACCACCCCAATCCCAATGCCCTCGAAGCCGCCCATCGCCATCAAGGCTGCGGGCGCCTCGTCGAGGCTGATCCTCTTGCCGACCAGCAGTTCGGGCTTCAGCTTGCCGTGGCGGATCATCTCCATCATCGCGGGGTAGCGATAGGCCTGCATGCCGTGACTGCCGAGGATTTCGAGTTCGAAGGCGATCACCTTGTCCATCGGCACCTGCGGCCGGGCGTGTTCGCCCAACATCAGGCCGACCTGCACATGGCGGCCGCGCCGACGCAGATTGGCGATCGAGTTGAACGAGGTGGTCGGGTGGCCGAGCGCGTCCATCGACATATGCGCGCCGCCATTGGTGATCTGCTTGACCGCCTTGACCACGTTCGGCGTCGTAGATGCATTGATGGTGGCGACGGCGCCGATCTTTTTGGCGAAATCCAGTTTCTCGTCGGTGAGATCGATGGCGATGACATTGGCGCCCATGGCGCTGGCAATCATAATCGCCGACAGGCCGACGCCGCCGCAGCCATGCAC
>NZ_RZQA01000660.1:0-3703 GCF_004022915.1 Mesorhizobium sp. M7A.F.Ca.US.006.04.2.1 | reverse complement strand
TCCCGGAGCATCTCTTCGAACCGTTGCGCCGGTGCTATGGTGTGCCTGCATGATCGGACAGCAGGGATATGAGGCATGCCCGAAATCACACGCCGTACACTTCTTGCGTTTACCGCCGTCGCCTCGGTCATTGAACCGACGTTTGCCGAAGCGGAAGGGGCCTCACCCGAATTGCGGGCGCTGATCGGAGCCCATGAAGCCAGCTATGTCGAGCTTCACAGGGTTGTTCATCAAGCGGGCAGCAGCAGCCACGAATGCAAGAGGGCAGACCGGATTGAACAGGAAGCCTTGCTGGCCATCTGCTCCTATCCAGCGATCAGCCGAGGCGACCGCCGGGCCAAGGCCGATTACCTGTTGACCGCCGAGGCTCGGGGTGAACTCGACCTGGAAGAGCACATGCAGGCCATCCTGCACGCGATGAAGCGCTGATCGCGGCTCGACCGGCGTAGGGCAGAGTTTGGCCCCATCGACAGGAGTTCATGCGCGGCGACTATCTCGCCGCCTTCCATTGCTGCGACTACGCATCTTTGGCTAATGGACGAAGCGCTCAGCGACCTGTCGGGCAAGTGACGCTCGATGAAGCCCGGCCCATGGAGCAAGCCCGAGCGCTGAACCGGAACAACGCTATACGGTCTTTTGCGCCGACGACCGCATCGAGGTGTCGTTTTGGGATCGCGAACAGATGAAGGTCCGAAACGGCTCCGACGTCTGCCCGTTCCAGAGATATGCGAGCTACAGCAGCGCGTGGAATTCGCCCAGAAGAATTGGCGGGGAAGGGGCGGGGTGTAGTTGCTAGGCATTTTGGGGTGCGGCGTTCAGGAAGGCCGATGGTGGGCGATGCAGGGATTGAACCTGCGACCCCACCCGTGTGAAGGGTGTGCTCTCCCGCTGAGCTAATCGCCCGCTCGTTGCCCGAAGGCCAAGCGAGCCGCGATATAAGGGAGGCAGGTGCGGGAAGTCAAGGCGGTGTCCGGCGTTCTGACACGGATCGGTTTTGCTGTGCTTTGCGCCCTGTCTCCCGCCGCCTTCCGGTCAGTTTCCGGCGGCAGCAATCAGCCTTTGCGCCAGATCGAGCGTCAGGGCGTCGAAATGCGAAATCACCGCAGAAGGCTCGAACTCCCGCACATGGCGGTCGGTGTAGCCGAAATCGACCGCCACCACCGGAATGCCGGCGGCTTTCGCCGTGTCGATGTCGGTTTGCGAATCGCCGACCATCAGGGCGCGGTGAGGGTCGCCGCCGGCCAGCTTTATGGTCTCGATCAAATGGCGCGGGTCGGGCTTGCGGAAGGCGAACGTGTCCTGGCCGGCGATCGCCGCGAAATGTTTGGTCAGGCCGAGCGCCTCGATCAGCGCCAGCGAGTTGGCTTCGTATTTGTTGGTGCAGATGGCGAGGATATAGCCGGCCTCCTCGAAGCGCGCGATCGCCTCGACGACACCGGGGTAGGGGCGCGACTTGCCGGGGATGTTGAGCGTGTAGTGGTCGAGGAAAAGTTTCAGCAGCCGGTCGTGCTCCTCGACGGCAAGCGATCGCTGATGGGCGGCGTGCGCCCGCTCGATCATCACCCGGCCGCCGTGACCGACAAAGCGCCTGAAGCCGGCTTCGTCGACCGCCGCGATCTCGCTGGCGGCCAGGCTGTGGTTGAGGCTGTCGAGCAGGTCCGGCGCTGTGTCGATCAGCGTACCGTCGAGGTCGAACACGATGATCGGTCGGGTCATGGTCTGTCCTGGGCAGGTGTGCAATGGGCAGGCGATAAAGGCTGCGGCGCGTCAAGGCAAGCGCGGGGCCAGTTCGTTCAGGCGGGGCCTGCTTATCAGGCCGGGCATTCGCGGCTGGACGCCGCTATGAAAAAAACCGCCTCGACGGCGGGCTGTTGGCGCAAATCAACACCATAGGCAAAAATGTAGCATAGCTGCGCTCACCCGTCAAGGAAATAATTCCTATACTGAGCATCACCTGGAGAAGCGCCGTCCAGGGCTTTGACCGGACCGGCAAAAATGCTACGAGCCCGGCAGCGAATTTCCGGGGCAATAACCGACATGGATGCAAGGCAGTTGAAGGTCGAAGCCGCGCGGGCAGCACTCGCCCATGTAAGCGACGGCATGCGGCTTGGCATCGGCACCGGCACCACGGCCGAGGAGTTCGTGCGGCTGCTTGCCGAAAAGGTCGCAACCGGCATGGCGATCATCGGCGTGCCGACTTCGGAGCGCACCGCGTTGCTGTGCCGCGAGCTTGGCGTGCCGCTGTCGACGCTGGAGGAAACGCCAGAGCTGGATCTCACCGTCGACGGCGCCGACGAAGTCGACCCGGAACTGACCCTGGTCAAGGGCGGCGGCGGCGCGCTGCTGCGCGAGAAGATCGTCGCCGCGGCGTCCCAGCGCATGATCGTCATCGCCGACCGCTCCAAGATGGTCGAGACGCTCGGCCGTTTTCCCCTGCCGATCGAAGTCAATCCGTTCGGCCTGCGCGCCACTGAAATCGCGGTTGCCGCAGCGGCTGAAAAGCTCGGTCTTTCCGGACCGGTCACATTGAGGATGACGGGCGGACAGGCTTTTGTTACAGACGGCGGCCATTTTATCCTCGATGCATCTTTTGGCCGCATTCCGGATACAAGAGCGCTTTCGAATGCTCTCCACGCCATTCCGGGCGTGGTCGAGCATGGTCTTTTCATCGGGCTGGCTTCAGCGGCCATCATCGCCGGCGGCGACGGTATCCAAACCGTCCATGCCGCCCGAAAACCAGGGAGTTCTACCGATCATGACGTTGCATAACCGGGTTCGCAGCCTTTCCGTCCTTCTGGCGGCCTCGGCCGTTTTCGCCTTCTCGTCGCCGGCGTTTTCGCAGGATGTCACGGAAGCGCACCTGAAGGCCGCCCGCGCGGCGGTCGCTGCGATCCACGCGACCGACCCGTTCGACAACATCCTGCCGCAGGCAGCCGCGGCGCTCGAATCGCAGCTGATCCAGAAGAACCCGGACATGCAGGAACTGATCGGCAAGACGATCAACGAGAAGGCTCTGGCGCTGGCCTCGCGCCGCGCCGACCTCGAGAAGGAAGCAGCACTCGCCTACGCGAAAGTGTTCTCCGAAAAGGAACTGACCGACATCGCCGCCTTCTACAATTCCGATTCGGGCAAGAAGCTGCTCGATAGCGGCCCGACGGTGACCCGCGAATTGGTCAAGGCAGCCGACATCTGGCAGAACGGCCTCGGCCGCGATCTCGCCCAGCAGGTCGGCGAAACGTTGGCCGCAGCCGCCAAGGCAAAGGCGCAGGCAGCACCTGCCGCGCCCGCCGACGGAGCCGCAGCTCCGGCCGATGGCGCAGCGCCCGCCGACGGCGCGGCCCCCGCGGACAACAACTGACCCGCATTTTCAAATGGCCTTGCGGCCTACTGCGAAAGCCCGGCCTGTCCGGGCTTTTCTTTTGCCGTTTTGCGGCCTACCTGTCTGACACATTTCTGAAGCCTGGGAGCCGCGTCATGGCCGGTTACGACTACGATCTTTTCGTCATCGGCGGCGGCTCGGGCGGGGTGAGGGCGGCGCGCGTCGCCGCGGCACTCGGCAAGCGTGTCGGCATCGCCGAGGAATACCGCTATGGCGGCACCTGCGTCATCCGCGGCTGCGTACCGAAAAAGCTCTACGTCTATGCCTCGCAATTTCCCGAGCACTTCGCCGACGCCGCCGGCTATGGCTGGACGGTGCCGGAAG
>NZ_RZQA01000065.1:0-13149 GCF_004022915.1 Mesorhizobium sp. M7A.F.Ca.US.006.04.2.1 | reverse complement strand
GCGCAACAGCGCGCCCGGCTTGCGGTCGAGGCCGACCGCCGTCGCAAGGGCTTGCGTGAGGAACAGTCGATCGGCATGCGCAACATCGTCGACCGGCTGGATCTGAGACGCGCGCTCGCCGATGAAGGCACCTTGCAGAAACTCAAGGTGGCCGGTTTTCGTGGACAGAATCCGCTGACGCGGTTTCTTTTCTTCCGTCTCGTGCTTCCTTTTGTCGGTTTCGCGCTGGCCGCAATCTACATTTTCGTGCTCGGAGGACTGCCCGACAAGCCATTGGTCATCAGGCTGTTCGTCTGCATCCTCGTTGCTTACGGCGGCTTTTACGCGCCGGTCATCTACGTCAACAACCGCGCCACCAAGCGCAAGCAGTCGATCCAGATGGCATGGCCGGATGGGCTCGATCTGATGCTGATCTGCGTCGAATCGGGCATGTCGGTGGAAGCAGCATTGCGCAAGGTCGCCGACGAGATCGGCGCGCAATCGGTGGCGCTGGCGGAAGAGTTCATCCTCACCAATGCCGAGCTTTCCTATCTGCCGGAGCGCAAGCAGGCCTACGAGAACCTGGCAAGCCGCACCGGCCTGGATTCGGTCAAGTCGGTGTCGCAGGCGCTCGTCCAGGCCGAGCGTTACGGCACGCCGGTGGCGCATGCACTGCGCGTGCTTGCCGCCGAAAGCCGCGACATGCGCATGAATGCGGCCGAGAAGAAGGCGGCCGCCCTGCCGCCAAAACTTACCGTGCCGATGATCCTGTTTTTCCTGCCCGTGCTTTTCGCCATCATCCTGGGTCCCGCCGGCATTCAGGTCAGCCAACGCGGTATCTTCGGCGATCATGCGGCGCCGGCAACAAACGCCCAGTAGCGGCAAGGCAAATTCCTGCAGTACACTTCAAACGAAGAGGCCGCGCTGCATGCAGCGCGGCCTCTTCGTTGGGGCATCGGAATTGTGGTCTCAGTTGGTTGCGGATTTCGGCTTGTCCTGGTCCTTGAGCTGGCTCCAGGCGTTCTGTTGGGCCAGCATCTGCCTGAGATAGGCGACATTTGCCTGCGCCTGTTCGGGCGACAGTTCCTGTGAGGCGATCTTCTCGGCCTCGTCGAACCGGCCTTGCAGGCCGACGACCAGCGCCAGGTTCTGGCGGACCCGGCTGTCCGCATTCGGCTGTTGCGCGGCCGAGCGCATATAGGTTTCGGCGGTGCGCAGATCACCTTCCAGCACATACGACATGCCAAGATTGGAGAGCACGGAAGGCTCGTTCGGCTTGAGGTCGAGCGCCTTGCGGTAAAGCTGGCGCGCATCGTCCTTCTGGCCGGTCTGGTCGAGAATGGCCGCTTCCGCCGACACCAGCCTCCAGTCGGGATATTCCGGTGTCTGAGCGCGGCGCACGGCGTCGAGCGCCGCCTCGAACTGGCCATTGGCGGCCAGCGCCTTGCCGTAGGAGGCAAGCACGTCACGATCCTTGGGCAAAGCGATGGCGAGTTTGCGCATCACGGCCAGCGACTGGTCGGCGTCGCCATCCATCTGCAACGCCGCCGCATAGTTCGTCGCTATCCGCTTGTCGTTGGGGTTCTTCGCGTAGGATTGGCCAAGTGCGCCGGTGGCATTGTGCAGTTCGCCGGCCGACATGCTTTCAAGCGGTTTGCCGCTGGTGCGTGCGATAGAGCCGGTGGAGAGCTTGTCGGTTCCGCAACCGGCGACGCCCGCCGTCAGCGCCAGCACAAGAGCCATGGTGATGAGCCGTTTTCCCCTGATATTGATCCTGCGGTTGGTCGGCATGGCACCCTAAGCCTCCATTCATGCGCGGCCATTGCGTGGCCGTCTTCCCTCTCGCAGAAATATTCTGTTAACCCTAACGGACGGTTAAGAACGGCGACTCACACGGAGAACATCGCATGCCTGTCGAACTCGTCGGGAAGACATTGCCGGGCGCGTTGCCGGTCCATCTGGTCGCCAGGGACGGTCTGGACGCGGCCGGTCTTGCGCCGGCCGCCATCGCCTGGGCCAGGGCCAACGGCTTTTCCGGCGAGGCAGGCAGGACACTGGTCGTGCCCGGCGAAAACGGGGCGCTCGGCGGCGCCTTGTTCGGTATCGGCGATGGCGAAGGCGCGCTTGCCCTCGGCGCATTGTCGAAAGCCTTGCCGGAAGGCGACTGGCATTTCGCCTTGGCGCCGGCCGAGGCCGAACTCGCGGCGATCGCGCTGCTGCTCGGCGGTTATGTCTTTACTCGCTACGGCAAGAAGCCAGGCAGGGCGCTGCGCTTCGGCCTGCCGGCCGACGTCGATGCCGGGCGCGTTCGCCGCATTGTCGATGGCGTCTTCCTGACACGCGATCTGGTCAACACGCCGACCAGCGATATGGGTCCGGAAGATTTGGAGCAGGCGGTGCGGACCCTGGCCGCCAGGCACAAGGCCGAAGTCTCGGTGATCAAGGGTGACGATCTCCTCGACCGGAACTTCCCGATGATCCATGCGGTCGGCCGTGCGTCGACCAGCGCACCGCGCTTGATCGACATGCGATGGGGGCAGCAAGACGCACCGAAGGTGACGCTGGTCGGCAAGGGCGTCTGCTTCGACACAGGCGGTCTCGACATCAAGCCATCGTCCGGCATGCTGCTGATGAAGAAGGACATGGGCGGTGCCGCCAATGTGCTTGGCCTCGCCTCGATGATCATGGCTGCCGGGCTGAATGTGCGGCTGCGCGTGCTCATTCCCGCGGTCGAGAATTCGATTGCCGGCAACGCCTTCCGGCCTGGCGACGTGCTGGTGAGCCGCAAGGGCATCACTGTCGAGATCGGCAACACGGATGCCGAGGGACGGCTGGTGCTGGCCGACGCGCTGGCGCTGGCCGACGAGGAGGAGCCGCAGCTTCTGGTCGACATGGCGACGCTGACCGGGGCTGCCCGTGTGGCGCTCGGCCCCGATCTGCCACCGTTCTACACCGGCGACGAAACGCTGGCATCCGATCTGGCGGAGGCTTCCGTCGCGACGGAGGATCCGCTGTGGCGCATGCCACTGTGGCGGCCCTACGATGCAAAACTGTCGTCGAAGATCGCCGACATCAACAATGTCACCACGGACGGTTTCGCAGGCTCGATCACAGCGGCGTTGTTCCTGAAGCGCTTCGTCGAAAAAACCGCGGGCTGGGCGCATTTCGACATCTTCGCCTGGAATCCGGCTGATCGTCCGCATGGCCCCGCCGGCGGCGAGGCACAGGGCATCCGCGCGCTGGAGCGGATCATCGCGAAACGCTATGGCTGACAGTCGCAGGCGAAAGACGGCAATCGCTTTGACTGAAACGGAACCGAAACAATTTGCCGTCATGCTGGCGCGATGTCGATTGCGATGCGCCCGAGCCAGGCCTTGCGACTGTGGCAGCAGGTGATGCTGTCGCAGGTGCGCGACGACGCGCCCGATCTGACCATGCGCCAGACGGCAATCCTGTTCACCATCTATCTCGATCCGCCGCCGCACACCGTGCGCGGGCTCGCCGCCCGGCTCAATGTCACCAAGCCGGTGATCACCCGCGCCCTTGACACGATGGGCGCTTTGAAACTCGTCTCGCGCCATCGCGACGAGCTCGACAAGCGCAATGTTCTGATCAGGCGCACGGTCGAGGGCGCGCTCTTTGTCGAGCGCTTCGGCGATGGTATCATCGCCAAGGCGCTCGAACTGCCGATGTGAGCGACCTTTTCAACAGAGTGCTCGATTTGACTGCCAGGGATGCCCGCCTTCACGCTTTTCGCTCCGACCTTGCCGATGCACGGCTGAAGGGTGAGGTCGCCGCTGACCGCTTCGTCGCCGGCCGGCCGGCGCGGGTCATCGCGTCAGTGGCCGATATGCGCAAGGCGCCGCGGGCGGATGCCGGCGTCAACACGCAAGCCCTGTTCGGCGACGATGTCCTGGTCTTCGATGTCGCCGAAGGCTGGGCCTGGGTCCAGGCCGAACGCGACGGCTATGTCGGCTATGTCGCCGACACGATGCTGGGCAAACGGGACCATACGCCGACGCACATCGTCTGCGTGCCGCGCACCTTCCTCTATCCCGCGCCGGATCTGCGCTTTCCGATCGCCGGACAATTGTCGATGGGATCGACGGTGACGGTGACGGAGGCGGCCGAGACGCGCGGTACGCACTATGCGGTCCTGCCGTCCGGCGAGGCGCTGATCGCAGGTCACCTGCGGCCGCTCAGTGAAGCTGCCTCCGACTATGTCGCGGTTGCCGAGGCGTTTCTAGGAACACCCTATCTCTGGGGTGGCACTTCCGGTTTCGGCATCGACTGTTCGGGGCTGGTGCAACTGGCGATGCGCATGGCCGGCAGAGACGTGCTGCGCGATTCCGACATGCAGGCTGCGGCCCTTGGCGAGCCGCTGGAACCGGGACCTGATTTCTCCGGCTTGCGACGCGGCGATCTGGTGTTCTGGAAGGGCCATGTCGCCGTGATGACCGATGCCGACACGATGATCCACGCCAACGGCCACACCATGCTGGTGTCGCGCGAAGGCCTGAAGGATGCGGTTGATCGCATCGGTTATCTCTATGGTGGCCCGACAGGGTTCAGGAGGCCGTAGCCTTTCTTCCTTCGCCCCGTTCACGGGGAGAAGGTGCCCGAAGGGCGGATGAGGGACAGCGCCAGCATTGAGAGGTTCGCGCCGCCCCCCACCTGCCTGCCGGCATCCTCTCCCCGTACTGGGGCGAGGAAAGCTCACCTCGATCACCTTTTGTTCCGATTTTCCTTGGCGTTCGCGCGCCGTCGCGCTACCTCTGGCGGGTGACAGTTGAGCCGCGCCTTGCCGAACAGAATGCCGCCGTGGCCCTGCCCGAACCATTCCTCAGATGGTTTGGCGAGAAAGGCTGGTCGCCGCGCGCCCATCAGATCGAACTTCTGGCGAAGGCCCAGGCCGGTCAGTCGGTACTGCTGATCGCGCCGACCGGCGCCGGCAAGACGCTGGCCGGCTTCCTGCCTTCGCTGACCGAACTGGCCAACCGGCCAAAGAGAAAGCCGGGCCAGGCGCAGCGCGGTATCCACACGCTCTACATCTCGCCGTTGAAGGCGCTTGCCGTCGATATCGAGCGTAATCTCGGCAAGCCGGTGGAAGAGATCGGGCTGCCCGTCACCATCGAGACGCGCACCGGCGACACGCCGGCGCACAAGCGCCAGCGCCAGAAACTGGTGCCGCCCGATATCCTGCTGACCACACCCGAACAACTGGCGCTGCTGATTGCGGCCGGCGATGCCAGACGCTTCTTCGAAGATCTGCGCTACGTCGTGCTCGACGAGCTGCATTCGCTGGTGACATCGAAACGCGGGCATCTGCTGGCGCTCGGCCTGGCACGGTTGCGCAGCTTTGTCCCTGGTCTGCAAACCATCGGGCTATCGGCGACGGTGGCCGAACCGGACGAGTTGCGGCGCTGGCTGGTCAGCCAGAATCCACCCAAGGGTTCGACAGGCCATGACATGGCCGAACTGATCGTCGTCACCGGGGGTGCGAAACCGGAGATTTCCATCCTCGACTCCGAAGAGCGCGTGCCATGGGCGGGACATTCGGCGCGCTACGCCACGCCGGAAATCTATCGCGAGATCAAACGCCACAAGACGACACTGCTGTTCGTCAACACCCGCAGCCAGGCGGAGCTGCTTTTCCAGGAATTGTGGCGGGTCAACGAGGACACCCTGCCGATCGCGCTGCATCACGGCTCGCTCGACGTCGCCCAGCGCCGGCGGGTCGAGAAGGCGATGGGCGAAAACGCGCTGCGCGCCATCGTCGCCACCTCGACGCTCGATCTCGGCATCGACTGGGGCGATGTCGATCTGGTCGTGCATGTCGGCGCGCCAAAGGGGGCGAGCCGGCTGGCACAGCGCATCGGCCGTGCCAATCACCGCATGGACGAGCCGTCCAAGGCGATCCTCATCCCCGCCAACCGCTTTGAGGTGCTGGAATGCCGGGCCGCCCTCGACGCCAACTATTTAGGCGCGCAGGACACGCCTCCGTTGATCAATGGCGGGCTCGATGTGCTGGCCCAGCATGTGCTCGGCTGCGCCTGCGGCGCGCCGTTCCGTGCCGATGACCTGTACGAGGAGGTGCGAACGGCAGCACCCTATGTCAGCCTCGACCGGCCGACATTCGACCGCGTCATCGATTTCGTTGCCACCGGCGGCTATGCGCTCAAGAATTACGAACGCTACGCCCGCATCCGTTTGAACAAGGACGGGTTGTGGCGGGTGTCCAATCCGCGCGTCGCCCAGCAATACAGGCTGAATGTCGGCACCATCATCGAGGTGCCGGCGCTGAATGTTCGATATGTGCAGGCCGGCAGCAAAGGCGCGGCTTCGCGTGGCGGCCGGGTCCTCGGCAAGATCGAGGAGGCCTTCCTCGAAACGTTGACGCATGGCGACACGTTCATGTTCGCCGGCAAGGTGCTGCGCTTCGAGGGCATCCGCGAGAATGAATGCTTCGTGTCGAACGCGCCGGGCAGCGATGCCAAGGTGCCCTATTATGGAGGCGGCAAGTTTCCGCTTTCGACCTATCTCGCCGAACAGGTCCGCATCATGCTCGATGACCCGCAGCGATGGAAAAAGCTGCCCGAGCAGGTCGCCGACTGGCTGCGCTTCCAGGCCGACAAATCGGTGCTGCCCAAGCGCGACGACCTGCTGATCGAGACCTTTCCACGAGGCAACCGCCACTATCTGGTGGCTTACCCGTTCGAGGGCAGGCTGGCGCACCAGACGCTCGGCATGCTGCTCACCCGCCGCCTCGACAGGGCAGGAGCCAGGCCGCTCGGCTTCGTCGCCACCGATTATGCGCTGGCTATATGGTCACTGGGCGACATGGGCGCGATGTTCAAAGCCAGGAAGCCTTCGCTGAGCGCACTTTTCGACCAGGACATGCTGGGCGACGACCTCGAAGCCTGGCTTGCCGACAGCTGGCTTCTCAAGCGCACCTTCCGCAACTGCGCTCTGATTTCCGGATTGATCGAGAAACGCCACCCTGGCCAGGAGAAGAGCGGCCGCCAGGTCACGGTCTCGACCGACCTGATCTATGACGTGCTGCGCAGCCATGAACCGGACCACATCCTGCTGCAGGCGACGCGTGCCGATGCGGCGGCCGGCCTGCTCGATGTCAGCAGACTTGCCGACATGCTCTCGCGCATCCAGGGTCGAATCGTGCATAAGGCACTCGAACAGATATCGCCGCTCGCCGTGCCGATCATGCTCGAGATCGGCAAGATGCCGGTGAACGGCGAAGCCGATGAGACATTGCTGATGGATGCGGCGTCGCTGGTCGCAGAGGCCATGGGGCCGGAGATGGTCGAGGAATGAATTTTTCGCTGGCGCGCACATCGCTGATCGCCGAGGCCGATCTTGTCGGCATATCAGGCGAACGCGCCGTCTGCGACCCGCGCGGCGTGCTTTATTTTCCGGATCTGCGGCTTCTGGCCGTGTCCGACCTGCATCTGGAAAAGGGCTCGTCGCTGGCACGCCGCGGCACGCTGATTCCGCCCTATGACACCGGCGCGACCTTGCTGCGATTGCAGGCCGTCATCGCTGACTACCAGCCGTCGATCGTCATCAGCCTGGGCGACAGCTTTCACGATGGCGGCGGCGCCCAACGCATGCATGCAAGTTTCCGAGAGCGGCTGGAAGGGCTGATATCAGGCCGGCAATGGTTCTGGGTCGCCGGCAATCATGACCCGGAAGCGCCAGCCGACCTGCCTGGCGAGACGGTGCGTGAACTTGCTATAGGCTCGCTGCTGTTCCGGCATGAGCCATCGAAGCAGCGTGTCGAAGGCGAAATAGCGGGCCATCTGCATCCCTGCGCCCGCATCGTCCAGCAGGGCCGCTCGGTGCGGCGCCGCTGCTTTGCCGGCGACGGCGGCCGCATGATCATGCCGGCCTTCGGTGCCTATACAGGCTCGCTCAACGTGCTCGATCGCGCCTATGCCGGGCTGTTCCGGCTGGATACGCTGATGGCCTATATGCTGGGCGCCCAACGCATCTTTGCCATTTCCGGCTCGATGCTGCGGCCGGGCTAAACAGCCCTACCTGCCGTAGTAGAGCGTAACCGTGTGCTTCGCCTCTGCAAAGAACAGCCAGCGCTCGACCAGCATGCCGGCGAACTGGATTGCAGCAGCGAGTACCGACAGCAACGCTGCCGGCGGCCAGGGCAGGGCGAACACAATGGCGAGCAGCCCCAAGGGCAACGCGAAGGCCAGAAGCTGCGTGATCTGGCGCAGCCGCGCGCCATGCTTGCGCGCGATGCGGAAACCCATTTCCTTGAGCAGGTAATTCTCTTCGGTATGCGGCCATTCCAGCGACCGCACCGTACCTCCCGCCAGCCCGGTCGCGGTGTTGGCGGTGGTCGGAATCTCCAGCCGGTCATTGTAGCGCCAGGTCGCGAGCTTCCAGCCCCAGCCGGTCAAGGTCAGCAGCAGGCAAGCCGCCAGCTGCACCTTCGAACCAAGCGCAAAGCCCTGCAGCAGTGCGTTCAACAGCACGCTGCCGGTCATCGCCGAAAAGATGAGATAGCCGGGCAGGGTGAAGCGGCTGTGCCACTGGGCGATCGGTTTCAGCGACGCATAGATCATGCCGGTGGTGCAGATGGTGATGATTGCGCCGATGGCGGCCAGAGATCCGGCGATGCCGACCCAGCCATCGGTCTTGCCGAAGAATATCCAACCGATGCCGAACAGTCCCGCCGGAATGAAGGTGATGACCGAGGCAACACCTTCGCGCGACAGCCATGAACTGCGCCATTGTGAGAACGCCCGCCAGGCGCGTTCGGGGCGGCCGAGATGACCCGTCGAGGACAACAGGCCGGCCACGATCAGGCCGAGCGCCAGCCCCATGCCGATAAAGCCCAGCCAGAAATCGGGTGGGATGATCTGGAAGCCTCCGAGCGTGCCCAGCAGCGCGAGCAGGCCGTAGCCCGCGCCGGTGGCAGTGGTGAAGAAGACGACGGAGAAGGCTGGATGCATGGGTCAGTTCGAAAGCATGCGGTCGACCCAGCCGAGGAAACCGCCTTCGGCCCGCACCGGTTCCAATGCCGGCGCGGCCACCGATGCGGCGCGCGCGGTGTGGGCGCGTGGCGGCAAATATTTGTTGGTCGGGCGATAGCCGAGCTCAGGCATCAGGTCGACACCACCGCGCTCCGCCACCAGTTGCGAGACAGCCGACAGGGGATCGCCGAGATCGCCGAAATGCCGGGCGCTGGTCGGGCAGGCGGCGACGCAGGCCGGCACGCGGTCTTCTTCGGCCAGATTGTCATTGTAGATGCGGTCGACACACAGTGTGCATTTCTTCATCACCCCGACATCGGTGTCGAATTCGCGTGCTCCATAAGGACAGGCCCAACTGCACAATTTGCAGCCGATGCACTTGTCCTCGTCGATCAGCACGATGCCGTCCGAAGCCCGCTTGTAGGAGGCGCCGGTCGGGCAGACGGTGACGCAGGCCGGCGTCTCGCAATGCAGGCAGGAGCGCGGGAAGTTCACCGTCCGTCCGCCCATCTCGGTGGTGTGCTCATAAGCGTGCACGCGGTTGAACCAGACGCCGTCGACATGGCCGCCATAGGGATCGATGTCGGTCAGCGGCGCCATGTGGCCGCCGGTGTTCCATTCCTTGCAGGCGGTGACACAGGCCTGGCAGCCGACGCAGGTATCGAGGTCGATCACGAGGCCGAGTTTCTTGTCGCTTTGACTTGGCAGACAGGTCATTTGGTCGCCTCTCTCGCCCTGCGGAATTCGGCGCCGAAAATCAGTCTGTCGGGCGAGGGTTCGAAATGCGGCGGCTGCAGGAAACGCTGGAACTGCGGCTCGGTGAACCCGGCTTCTTCGGCTGCGCATTTGACGATGCGCACGCGCAGGTCGAACCACGCAGCCTGGCCCGTCACCGGATCGGAATTCGAATAGCGTTTGCCCTGAGCGTCGGCCGAGGTCTGGTCGCCGATGATATGGTTGAGCAGGAAGCCGCGGTTGCTCTCGGCCGCGTCGTCCTTCAGCCCCCAACTGCCGCGCCTTTTGCCGATGGCGTTCCAGGTCCAGACCGTGCTTTCGTTCACCCCGTCGATCAGCTTGATCTGCCCCTTCACTCTGCCGTTGATGCTTTCGATCCACACCCAGTCGTCATCGACAAGGCCGAGACCGGCTGCCGTCCGGTGATGCACGAACAGCCGGTTCTGGCTGGTGATCTGCCGCAGCCACGCATTCTGCGAACCCCAGGAATGGTACATGTGCATCGGCCGCTGCGTCAGCGCATGCAGCGGATATTTTTCGAGGTCGACGACCGCTTCCTCGAAGGGCATGTGCCAGAACGGCAGCGGGTCCATGTAGGTCTCGATGCGCTGGCGATCGCCTTTCGGCGGCACCACACGGCCATGGCCACGCGCGGCAAGCCTGAAGCGCTGCATCGGCTCCGAGTAGAGCTGGAAAACGATCGGTTCGGCTTTCGGGATAAAACCCATCTGCACTGCGAAGTCGAGATAGGAGCGGTTGGCCATCTTGTAATAGCGCTGGTCGTCCGCGAAATCATGATGCCAGAAGCCGCCATTGTCGATGTAGCGCTGCAACTGGTCCGGGTTGGCCTCACCCCTGCCGGTCGAGGTCCCATCCTTGCCGCGCCAGCCGGCGAGCGGGCCGATGCCGGGCGTGCGCTCATGGTTGACGATGTAGTCGGCATAGTCGCGGTATCTGGCCGAGCCGTCCTCATCGACGAAACCAGGCAGGCCGAGCCGGGCGCCGAGTTCGATCAGCACCGACTGGAACGGCCGGACGTCGCGGTCGGGCTCGATGACGGGATGGCGGATGGCGTCGCCCGGTCCGTCGGCATGACTGATCGGCCGGTCGAGCAGGCTGATGCAGTCGTGGCGCTCGAGATAGGTCGTGTCCGGCAGCACCAGATCGGCGAACGGCACGGTCTCGGAATAATAGGCGTCGGAATAGATGATGAAAGGGATCTTGTAGTTGCCCGCTTCGTCGCTGTCGGTCAGCATCGCCATGGTCTCGACGGTGTTCATCGAGGAATTCCACGCCATGTTCGACATGTACATCATCAGCGTGTCGATCTTGTAGGGATCGCCTGCCCAGGCGTTGCGGATGACGGTGTGCATCAGGCCGTGCGCGGCCAGCGGCGCGTCCCACGAATAGGCCTTGTCGATGCGAAGCGGCGTGCCGGCCTCGTCGACCAGCAAATCGTCCGGCCCGCAGACGAAGCCGAGCGGCATGCCGTCGAGCGGCGTCATCGGCTTGACGGTCTTGCCCGCCGGCTTCGGTCCGGGCGGCGCGGATCGAGGGTAGGGCGGCTTGAAGCGGAAGCCGCCGGGGACATCCACCGTGCCCAACAGCACCTGAAGGAGATGGATGGCGCGGCAGGTGTGAAAACCGTTCGAATGGGCCGAGATGCCGCGCATGGCGTGCATCGAGACAGGCCGCCCCTTGATCGTCTCGTGGCGGCGCCCGGCCCAGTCGGTCCAGGCGATCGGCAATTCGATCGTCTGTTCGAAGGCGACATGGGCGAGTTCGGCGGCGATCCTGCGGATCGTGTCGGCGGCAATGCCGCAGCGCTCGGCGACCGAGTCCGGTGCGTAACTCTCATCGAGGTAGCGGTCGGCGATCAGCTGGAACACCGGGACGCAGCGGCGCCCGCCGATCGTGAAGCTGCCGGTCAGCGCCGGTTTCGCACCGGCATCGGCGGCGCTGACCGGTGTCTTCGCCATCCTGTCCCAAGCCAGCGGATTGCCGTCGGCATCGCGCACGAACAGCCCGTCATCGGCAGCACCCGGCTCCTGGATGACGAGCGAATGGGCATTGGTGTAGCGCAGCAGATACTCGAGATCGACGCGGCCCGCCTTGAGCAATTCGTGGATTAGGGCGAACACGAACAGGCCGTCTGTTCCGGGCCGGATGCCGATCCAGTCATCGGCAATGGCATTGTAGCCGGTGCGGCACGGATTGATCGAGACGACCTTGGCGCCGCGCGCCTTGAGCTTGCCGAGACCGATCTTGATCGGGTTGGAATCGTGATCCTCGGCGACACCGAACAGCATGAAATACCGGGTGTTGTCCCAGTCGGGCTCGCCGAACTCCCAGAACGAACCGCCGACCGTATAGAGGCCGCCGGCCGCCATGTTGACCGAACAGAAGCCGCCATGGGCGGCGAAGTTCGGCGTACCGAACTGGCTCGCCCACCAGCCGGTCAGCGACTGCGACTGGTCGCGGCCGGTGAAGAAGGCGAGTTTCCTGGGGTCGGTCCGGCGGATGTTCGACAGCCGTTCCGTAGCGATCGAGAGCGCCTCTTCCCACTCGATCTCGCGGAACTCGCCGGAGCCGCGCGGGCCGGCGCGCAGCAATGGCTTCTTCAGCCTTGCCGGGCTGTAATGCTGCATGATGCCGGAGCTGCCCTTGCCGCAGATCACGCCGCGATTGACCGGGTGGTCCTTGTTGCCGTTGATGTAGCGGACCTTGCCATCCTTGATGTGTACATCGATTCCGCAGCGGCAGGCGCACATGTAGCAGGTCGTCTTGGCGATGCTGTCGGAAACGGCAGGCGAGGTGTCGACGCCGTCGCCTTCATCGGGCGCTCGCGTGTCGGCAAGCGGGCGTTGCGATGGTGCCGAATTCGCGCCGCGCGGCGGTCCCTGCATCATGATCCGGTGGCGCCTGTACGGCGCATGGATTTGGCCCGCGTCTTCGGTCCGGGGCCGCGCACGTAATGCTCTTCCGGGTGGTAACGATCACCGGCAAGCCGCCGTCTTATGCCGCGGATCCAATGCGCAAGCAGGGATCTGAAACGCCCGATCATTCTGCTCTCTGCGATCTTTCGGCGAATTTTTTCTAACTTCGCTGGAAAACTTAGAATAAAGCTATCGATCTGTCTAATCAGTTGTTCTTGTAAATTCGATCGATATTGGTTCTTAATACGGACATGACCCTGGATCAGTTGCGGATTTTCGTCGCCGTCGCCGAGCGCGGCCATATGACCAAGGCGGCGGAACTGCTGGGCATTTCGCAGTCGGCGGCATCGGCGGCCATCCGGGCGCTTGAAGAACAGCACGGCGTCCACCTGTTCAACCGCGTCGGCCGCAACATCGAGCTTGCCCAGACCGGCCATCGGTTCCTGCCCGAGGCCAAGGCCGTGCTCGAACGGGCCGCCGCTGCCCGCAAT